>NZ_JBJKOD010000001.1:250378-557138 GCF_045765065.1 Winogradskyella sp. 4-2091 | reverse complement strand
TATAAAACACCTAATATGGTATATAAATTATCAGCTTAATTCAATTTTAACCTGTAGCCATATTTCAGGACAAGACAGCTGAAAAACCACCTCAAATAAAAAATTTCAAGAAAAGTGTAATAAAAACTTCATTTGCTAATCTAAAGAGTAAATCATTCAAACAAATTAGATGAAAAAAACAGCAATAATTACACAAAAACCATTTAAGATTTCTCATAAAATCAGTTCGATTTACTCTAGTGCTTTTACCGAATTTTATGAAAAATAAAGAAAAATATTTTGACCAAATCTATGTAGATTTAAAAGATAAAATCTATCGTCTTTGCTTGGGTTTTATGGGAAATACAACAGATGCAGATGACCTATTTCAAGAAGTTTTAATTAGAGTTTGGAAAAGTTTAGACAGTTTTAGACAAGAAAGTTCAATTAATACTTGGGTTTATAGAATAACAACAAATACTGCGCTGTTATCAATAAATAAAATCAATAAATCTAGATATAGGGAAACAAACCTATTACCAAATAATTTAAAAACAGAAACTACTCAAGTATTTGAATCTGACAAACAAGACCAGATTAAAAAATTGTATCAAGCTATTTCAACTTTAAAAGAAATAGACAGAATAATAATTAGCTTACTATTAGAAGATAATACCTACAAAGAAATAGCGGAAATAACAGGAATTAGTACATCTAATGTAGGTGCAAGAATAAACAGAATTAAGAAAAAATTAATCACTAAAATTTAAGAAAATGGAAACACAAATAATAAAATGGAAAAATATGTGGCAAGAACAAAAATCAAATACACTTGAATCGAATGAACTTATTGAAAGGTTAAATCAAATGGAAAGAAATTCTAAAGAACAAAGAACAAAGTTAGTGATTGTATCAATCATTCTTATTACGGCTTGTTCAATTGGAATATCTGAATTATTAGCAAATAAGTATTATTTAGTATCCTTTGTAATGTTATTAATTGGTGTTTCCATAAAACTAATACCTCTTTATAAGAACAAATATGAAATTATTTCTAATGAATCTGATTTTAACAATCATGACTTCATTAAAAACCTGTCTAAAAAAATGGATTATAGCATTAAACATTTGTTAATATATATGTCAGTAATAATAATAGCGCTAAATATTGCATTGCTTGGTCTAAACAAAAATGGAACAATATTTAATTTTGAGATTAACAACGAAAATCGAATATTTTTTCATTTAGCGACAGTCATTCTTTTTGTTGTAGCTTACATCATCAATAAAAGAAATCTAGATGTCAACAAAAGAAAAACGTTAAGTTTAATTTCTGATTTGGAGAATAAGAATTAAAAGCCAGTGCCTAACACCGTATATAATTTATTGCTGGTGTTGTGCTAAAATAAAGGTCGTTGTACGTTTACTACGTCTGATTTTCCTTCGGAAAATCCTCGCACGTAAACACGCAACTTTCCATATACAACAACGTTAGGCACAAGCTGAACTCACTCAAACGGAAAAGAATGAATAGAAAAATTTTCATACTGATTTTCGGAATTTTAATACTGCTGAGTTGTAAACAGAAAAGCGGAATTGAGTACTCTTTCGCAGATGTTCAAATAAATATGTCTGACTATTATTTGACATTACCAATCGGAATTGAAAAAAATCAAGTTGAATCTTACGAAGAGGGATTTTACCAAGACTTTGTATATTCTGATAATAGCTATGTGATTATTTTAAGAGGCGGAAATGCAGGACTTGAATTACCGAAAAATGAGAACTCTGAAACTCACTCACGAAAGGAATATATTGATGGAACAGAAATGGTTTATGGCAATGTAAAAACGGAACGGAAAGCCGAATTTGACAAAGCCTTTGATATAATGAAAGAAAACGGCTTAAAGAAAAAATAAAAGCCAGTGCCTAACACAGCATATAATTTATTGCTTGATTCTTGCCTACTATGGAAAATCAGACACTATTATAAGTTGGCTTAATCATTCTGTTTGCTCTTTTTAAGGAGCTGAACGCATGAAAATCTCGAAAGAATCAGATTTTATAAATGTTAACAATGAATTTAGAGATGAATATTTTTAGGATAATTATGATTAGCAACTTCTTTATGAAAAGCAAATACCAATAACAGATACAATATTAGAGGATAGAAAAATTCCAAAAGGAGAAGATAAAGCGACAAACAACTGAAAACACTTTCAAACAAAAAAGACCATCTAATAAGATGATCTTTTTTATTTAGCTTAATGTTTTTAGCTTAAAACATATCTCTTCCTGCAAAATGGAAAGCACTCTCTATAGCTGCATTGTCATCGCTATCACTTCCGTGAACAGCATTTTCGCTAATAGAATCTGCAAACATTTTACGGATAGTACCTTCTGCTGCATCAGCAGGATTAGTAGCTCCAATTAATGTTCTAAAATCTTCAACTGCATTTTCTTTTTCTAAAACAGCTGCTACAATAGGTCCACGAGTCATATACTCTACTAACTCTCCAAAAAATGGACGCTCGTTATGTATTGCATAAAATTCCTCAGCATCCGCCTTAGTCATTTGTGTTAATTTCATTGCTACGATTCTAAATCCTGAAGCTGAAATTTTTTCTAATATTGCGCCAATGTGTCCTTTTTCAACAGCATCAGGCTTTAACATTGTAAATGTTCTGTTAGTTGCCATGTATCTTTTTTTAAATATTCTGCAAAAGTAATGTATTTCTTTAATTAATCAAGTGCAATATTTATTAATTTGATCATAGTTTTAGTGCTGTTAATAAATCTTACCAACCCTAGTGATATCTATGCTATGCTGTAAAATTTTAATAAAATTTTATCATTTCAATTTTAAAAATAAGATTAATAAAATCTAAAAAAACGTATCTTCGCCATCTATGAATAAAGCTCAAATTTCAGACCTAAAAGCGCTATTAAGTTCACCTAAGAACATTGTTATTGTGCCACACAGAAATCCAGATGGTGATGCTATGGGTTCTACACTTGGCTTATATCATTATTTAAAATTAAATAATCATAATGCCATTGTTATTGCACCAAATGATTATCCAAACTTTTTAAAATGGTTGCCAGGAGACGATACAGTATTAAAATTTGAAACTCAACAAAACGATTGCATTCCGCATATTGAAAACGCAGATTTAATTTTTACTTTAGATTTTAATGCCTTTCATAGAGCTGGCCATCAAATGGAAGAAGTTTTAGAAGCTTCTAAGTCTACAAAAATTATGATAGACCATCACCAGCAACCAGATGATTATGCAAAATATATGTATTCTGATGTAACGATGTCTTCAACCTGCGAAATGGTATATAATTTTATAGATATGCTTGGAGACACTCAAAAAATAGAGGCAACCATTGCAACATGTTTGTATGTTGGTATTATGACAGATACAGGATCTTTCAGGTTTCCGGCAACTACAACCAAAACTCATCACGTTATTGGTAGTTTAATTGAAAAAGGAGCAGACAATTCTCAAATTCATAATAATATATACGATTCTAACAGTTACAGTCGTTTACAATTATTAGGTAGAGCGATGCAAAATCTAAAAGTGATACCAGAACTGAGAACGGCTTACACTACCCTTTCTCAAGCAGAATTAGACCAATACAATTTTAAAAAAGGAGACACTGAAGGTTTTGTAAACTATGGATTGTCGCTAGAGGGAATTATATTTGCTGCAATTTTTATTGAAAACAAACAAGATAACATTATCAAAATCTCATTTAGAAGTAAAGGAGAATTCTCTGTAAATGAATTTTCTAGAGCACATTTTCATGGTGGAGGACACACAAATGCAGCGGGTGGACGCAGTGAAACAGACATGGAAACGGCTATAAATAAATTTATTAGTATATTACCACAGTATAAAAAAGATTTGTCCCAAGCCCAAAATGGGCATTAAATTAAATATTATGAAAAACCTACTCTTCGTATTTGCTCTTACTATGCTGTGTTTTAGTTGTAAATCACCTGAAGCTAGATTACCAGAATCAGTTCAATCTGGTTCATTTTTAAAAGCATCTGCTGAGCGAAACAAAAAACTCAACGAGCTAGAACACCAACAAATTCAAGACTTAATAAAAAGTAATCCAAACAGGAACTATATTGCATCTAAAAGCGGTTTTTGGTATTCATATAACACCCAAATAGAAAATGACACGGTTCAACCGCAATTTGGTGATGTGGTCGATTTCACTTTTGATGTCTCCAATATAGAAGGTGATCAGATTTATGCAGACACCAATAAAACTTATGTTATGGACAAGGAAGAATTGTTCACGGGATTACGCGAAGGGCTAAAATTACTTAAACCTACAGAATCTGCTACATTTATTTTTCCATCCCAAAAAGCTTTTGGATATTATGGAGACGAACATAAAATAGGAACTAATATTCCTCTAATTTGCGAAGTAACATTAAACACTATAATTAAAACAAATGATTAAAAAAACGCTTACAGCAATCGTTGTACTATTATTATTAACGGTAAATTTTTCTTGCCAAGTACAGTATCCCAATTTAGAAGACGGACTTTATGCAGAGTTTGTAACCAATAAAGGCACTATGATTGCCAAATTATATGCAGATAGAACACCTGTAACAGTTGCTAATTTTGTAGCATTAGCTGAAGGAAATCATCCATTAGCAAGTGAAGAATTTAAAGGTAAACCTTATTATGATGGCACAACGTTTCATAGAGTAATTGATGGATTTATGATTCAAGGTGGTGACCCAACTGCGACAGGAATGGGAGATCCTGGATATAAATTTGATGATGAATTTCATGTAGATTTAAAACACGACAAACCAGGTATTTTATCTATGGCAAATGGCGGTCCTAATGGAAACGGAAGTCAATTCTTCATTATGGAAAGACCAGATCCAAGATTAGATAACAAGCATGCTGTCTTTGGGGAATTGGTTGAAGGTTTAGAAATACAAGATTCTATTTCTAATGTTGAAGTTATTGACCCTAGTGCTAGAAATCACAAGCCAGTTGAAGACGTTGTAATTACAAAGCTTAATATTATAAGAAAAGGGTCTGATGCAAAGTCTTTTGATGCACCTAAAGTTTTTACTGAAGAATTACCTAAAATTAAGGAACGTGCTGCAGAAGCGAGAATTGAAGCTAGAAAAAAAGCTGAAGAAGCTAAAAAACTTAGAGAAGAAAAATCTACTGTAGCTGCTGAAGCAACTAAATTGATTTTTGAAGATTATAATTCAAAAACTAATACATTAGCATCTGGATTGAAGGTGCACATGATAACCACAACTAATGGTGCTAAACCAAAACAAGGGTCTGATGTAAAAATCAATTATGAAGGTTATTTTGTAGATGGTAAATTATTTGACAGTAACGTTAAGGACGTTGAAGAAAAATACGGAATGCTAAATCCTATGAAGACACAACGTGATATGTATAAGCCTATGCCAATGAAAATTACGCCAGAAGCAGGTATGATAGCTGGTTTTAAAGAAGCGGCAGCGATGTTAAAAGTTGGAGAAAAGGGGTATTTCTATATGCCTTCTCATTTAGCATATGGTGAAAGAGGTCGTAATCCTATTCCACCAAATACGGATTTAATATTTATCATGGAACTTACTGAAATTTCAGAATAAAAAGGTGTAACATAAAAAAAGCTGGTATTAAGAATTGACTTAATACCAGCTTTTTTATTGCAATTATATTAGACCTGTCAATTTTTAAAAACCTGACAGGTCTTTTACTTTTTTCACTAACTTACTTGCTCATAAAAGCCTAGTAGAATCAATAAAATTATGCTTTCGGGATATTTTTTAAAATCTCTAATACAAATTCCCAGTACTTCTGTGTCGAAGAAATCTGAGCACGTTCATCTGGTGAGTGTGCACCTTTAATATTTGGCCCAAAACTAATCATATCCATTTTTGGGTAGTTAGTGCCTAAAATTCCACATTCTAGTCCTGCGTGGCAAGCTGCAACATGAGGCTTCTCTCCATTGTTTAAACGCTCATAAATAGGTACCATCACTTTTAAAATATCAGAATCCATATTTGGTGCCCAACCAGGATAATCGCCAGATAATTCTACCTCGCAACCAGTTAATTCAAAAGTAGCACGTAATGTATTCGCTAAATCTTCTTTGGTGCTATCAACAGAACTACGTGTTAAACAACCAATTTTTATTGCTCCATCTTTTACAATAACTCTCGCAATGTTATTTGATGTTTCTACTAAGCCTTCAATATCCGGACTCATTCTGTAAACACCATTATGTGCAGCATACAAAGCTCTAGTTAAACCTTCTTGCACACCTAAATCCATAATTTTTTCAGGAAGTTCGGTTTTAGACACTATAATTTCTAAATCTGGTTCCATCGTTTTAAATTCTACTTTAAGCAGATCAGCAAAATCTTTCATTTCGGCTTCAAAAGCAGCTTCATGCACCGCATCTATGGCTACAATAGCATTACTTTCTCTAGGAATAGCATTTCGTAAACTTCCACCATCAATTTCAGAAATACGTAATCCAAAGTTTTCAAAACCATCAAATAATAAACGATTCATTAGCTTATTAGCATTTCCTAAACCTTCATGGATTTGCATACCTGAATGTCCACCTTGCAACCCTTTTACAGTTATAGTATAACCAATTTTAAATTCTGGTGTTTCTTCTTCTTTGTAGTCTCTTGTTGCTGTAACATCAACACCTCCTGCACAACCGACGCCAATCTCATCATCCTCTTCAGTATCTAAATTTAAAAGAATATCGCCTTTAAGCAAGCCTCCTTTTAAACCTTGAGCACCTGTCATTCCGGTTTCTTCGTCAATTGTAAATAACGCTTCTAAAGCAGGATGCGCAATAGTATCGCTTTCTAAAACAGCCATAATGGTTGCTACACCTAACCCATTGTCTGCACCAAGCGTAGTACCTTTTGCTTTTACCCAATCGCCTTCTACAAACATTTCAATACCTTGTGTATCAAAATCGAAAACAGTGTCGTTATTTTTTTGATGCACCATATCTAAATGACTTTGCATTACAATGGCTTTACGGTCTTCCATACCAGCCGTTGCAGGTTTGCGGATGATAACATTACCTACTTCGTCTTCAATAGTTTCTAATCCAAGATGGTTTCCAAAATCTTTCATAAATTGAATCACACGCTCTTCCTTTTTAGAAGGTCGTGGTACCGCGTTTAAATCTGCGAATTTATTCCAAAGTTGTTTTGGCTCTAAGTTTCTTATTTCTGAACTCATATATATGCCCACAAAATGGGTGTCTTTTAAGTTAATAATTTATTTTTAGGTTGTGCAAATTTACGAAATATGAAGCAGTCTTTGTTGGGATAACAAATAATGATTTAACTTTACTAATGTATCATTAAGATATAACACGCATAGGACAAATAAGTAATGACAAAACGGAACCTAAAAATTCTAAAATATTATATAATTAGCGTAATCTGTATAGTCGGTTATTTCTTTCTAGAACACTCTAACATCATACCGCAACTCGTTGAATGCGCAAATAAGAATCGTTATAAAGGATTTGCAACATTTTTCATAACAGGTTTATTCAAATACGGATTACTTTTCGTTGGAATTAGTACTATTTTAATTTTGAGCTTCTTAATAATCAAAGAAAAAATTAAGAAAAAAAATAAATCAAAAACTTTGCACCTTTGCACCTTTGAACCTTTGAACCTCTGCAACTTTGTATCTTTATAACTTTTCAAACTATCAAACTTCACAACTTTAAGGCTTCCCAACCTTCCAACTTTTCCCTAAATTTGAAACATGCGTAAAAACAAAAAACTCATCCTTGTTATTTTCTTCGGAATTCAGTTGCTCATTTTATCTCAATTGAAATATTACCCTGAATTTGTTGAGCAATTTTACAGCAACGGAATCTATCAGTTTTTATCTAAATTGTCGCGCTATGTTTTTGGCTGGCTGCCGTTTTCCATAGGCGATATTTTTTACACTTTGGCTGGCATTTATCTTATAAGATGGCTAATTGTTAACAGAAAACGTATTGTAAAAGATACAAAAAATTGGTTATTAGATATTGGTGCCACATTATCCCTAGCCTATTTTGCTTTTCATATCCTTTGGGCTTTCAATTATTACAGACAACCTTTGTACAAGTCCTTAAATCTTGAAGCAGAATACACCACAGAGCAACTCATTTCGTTTACGGAACGCTTAATTGAAAAATCGAATTTATTACAACTTCAACTCGCAAAAAACGATACCATAAAAGTTGAATTGCCTTTTACAAAAACTGAAATAATGGCCAAAGTAAAGGATGGCTACCAAACACTATCAGAGGAATATCTACATTTAGAATACCATCCAAAGAGCATAAAAAAATCTATTTACAGTTTAGCACTAACATACATGGGATTTTCGGGTTATATAAATCCGTTTACCAATGAAGCTCAAGTAAATGGCTTAATTCCAACCTATAAATTTCCAACCACATCGTGTCACGAAGCCGCACATCAATTAGGTTATGCTGCCGAAAACGAAGCTAATTTTATTGGTAGTTTGGCAGCAATCCATAACAAGGATACTTATTTTAAATATTCGGGTTACACCTTTGCCTTGCGCTATTGCTTGGCTGAAGTTTATAAAAGAGAGCCCGAACGTTATGAAACAATCTTACAAACTATAAACAAAGGCATCTTAAAAAACTATCAAGAAAATCAGGACTTCTGGAACGCTTATAAAAATCCTATTGAACCTTTTTTTGAAAAGACATTCGATAATTTCTTAAAAGCCAACAATCAATCTGCTGGCATGAAAAGCTACAGCTACGTCGTTGCACTTTTGGTAAATTATTATGAGGATAAATACCTCTAACATCTCTAAAATGGCTATTTAAGCTATGAAGAGTGTGCATAGAAATCCGCTTAGACGATTTACAAAATCACTTCATACACAGCTTTCAAAAGTTAAAACAACATTTTTAATTCCGATTTAACCAATAATTACTATCTTTAAAAGCATTAATCCAACCACATATTTTATGATAAAACACTACCTACGACTGCTCGTACTAATGTGCAGTTTTTCACTATTTGCTCAAGATTACTTTCCTAGTAATGCTGGTGTCATAGCAAATAACACCAATTACACTGCATTTACTAATGCAACGATACATGTATCGCCAACTGAAGTTATAAACAATGCCACACTTCTTATTAAAGATGGTAAAGTGGTAAGCGTTGGCCAATCGGTTTCAATTCCGAAGAATACAACAACCATTGACCTCTCTGGTAAAACTATTTATCCTTCTTTTATTGATTTATATACCACATTTGGTGTAGAAAAACCAAAACGACAACGCGGCGAATCTCAATATGGACCAAGCCGAAGCGGTTTTTACTGGAACGACCACGTGATGCCAGAACAAGACGTTATGACGACTTTTAAGTACGATGAAAAATCCGCTACAGAATTACTAAATTTAGGTTTCGGAACCGTAAATACCCATTTCCCTGATGGTGTTGTGCGCGGAACAGGTGCTTTAATTGCATTAAATAACAATGCAGATAATGCCATGCGTATTATGGATGGCAGAACGTCTCAGCATTTTTCATTTAGTAAAAGCGCCAAATCTAATCAGTCTTATCCATCTTCAATTATGGGAAGCATGGCCTTGTTAAGACAAATGTACCTTGATGCCGATTGGTATGCGGCAGGACATATTGATACTAAAGATTTATCCTTAGAAGCCTTAAATAAAAACAAGAATTTATTACAGATTTTTGAAGCTGGAAGCAGAATGAATCTTTTGCGTGCCGATAAAGTTGGCGATGCTTATAATATTCAATACACCATTTTAGGTGGTGGCGACGAGTACGAACGTATTAGCGAAGTTAAAGCAACAAATGCCACTATTATTCTTCCATTAGATTTTCAATTGGCTTACAATGTTGAAGACCCTTTCTTAGCAAGTACGTTGTCTTTGAGCGATATGCGTTCTTGGAATCAAGAACCTCACAATCCGAGATTATTAGCCGAAAACGGTATAAATTTCACATTTACAACGCATGGTTTAAAATCTAAAAAATCATTTAAAACCAATTTAATGAAAGCCATTGAAATGGGACTCTCTAAACAAAAAGCCTTAGAAGCTTTAACAACGATTCCGGCTTCATTATTAGGAAAATCAGATGTTTTAGGAACGTTAAAAACGGGTAGCTACGCTAACTTCTTAATCACAGATGGCGATATTTTTGAAAAGAAAACCAAACTCTACGAAAATTGGGTTCAAGGTACAGCTAATGTTATTTCGGATAGGTCTAAAACTGATATTGATGGCGATTACACCTTTAAAATCAATAACACAGCTTATGAATTAAATATCTCTGGTAGCACAAGTAAACCTAAGGCTAAAATTAAAAGTACCGATAAGGATTTAAGCACCAAAATGAGTTATAAAGATAACTGGGCAACCTTAACATTTAAAACTGCGGATAGCACCAAACAAGAGTATATAAGAGTGGTTGCAAATGCTTCAAATCACAATGCTTTAAATGGTAAAGCAATTCTTCCAAATGGCAATGAATTACCTTTTAATGCCTTAAAAGCAAAACAAAAAGAAGCACCTAAAAAGGATGGTAAAAAGAGACATGAAGTGATAAAGGACAAACCATTTATGAGCCCTATTTCATATCCTAATTTAGCCTATGGTTTTGAAGAAAAGCCACAATCTGAAACTTTATTATTTAAGAACGCAACGGTGTGGACCAATGAAAAAGATGGTGTTTTAGAAAATACAGACGTTCTAATTAAGGATGGAAAGATTTCTAAAATCGGCAAAAACCTTTCAAATAAAAAAGCGAAAGTTATTGATGCTACTGGCAAACATATAACGGCTGGTATTATAGATGAGCATTCGCATATTGCGGCTTCATCTATAAACGAAGGTGGTCAAAATTCATCAGCAGAAGTTACTATTGAAGATGTTATTAATGACGAATCTATTGATATCTACAGAAATTTAGCTGGTGGTGTAACATCGATTCAGATTTTACATGGTTCAGCAAATCCTATTGGTGGCCGTTCGGCTATTATTAAATTAAAATGGGGCGAATCTGCTGAAAATTTAATTTATGATAACTCGCCAAAGTTTATAAAATTCGCATTAGGAGAAAATGTAAAACAATCTAGAGTTCGAAGAAATGCACGTTTCCCTCAATCTCGAATGGGCGTTGAACAAGTGTTTGTTGATTACTTTACAAGAGCCAAAGCATACGACGATTTAAAGAAAAGTGGTCAACCATACCGAAAGGATATCGAAATGGAAACTCTTGCTGAAATTCTAAATAGCGAGCGTTTTATTTCTTGTCATTCTTATGTGCAAAGTGAAATCAATATGTTGATGAAAGTTGCAGAGCAATTCGACTTTAAAATTAACACCTTTACGCATATTCTTGAAGGATACAAAGTAGCCGATAAAATGAAAGACCATGGTGTTGGTGGCTCTACTTTTAGTGATTGGTGGGCTTATAAATATGAAGTAAATGATGCCATTCCGTACAATGCAGCTATTATGCACAATGCAGGTGTTACTGTAGCTATAAATTCTGATGATGCCGAAATGTCTAGACGCTTAAATCAAGAAGCTGCTAAATCTGTAAAATATGGTGGTATTAGTGAAGAGGAGGCTTGGAAGTTTGTGACTTTGAATCCGGCTAAACTATTACATTTAGATAAGCGCGTTGGAAGTTTAAAAGTTGGAAAAGATGCTGATGTGGTTTTATGGACAGACCATCCTATGTCTATTTATGCCAAAGCTGAAAAAACAATTATTGAAGGTGTTACGTACTTTGACCTTGAGCAAGACAAACAAATGCGTGAAGCGATTAAAAAGGAAAAAAGCGAGTTGATTAATTTAATGCTTCAAGATAAAAACAAAGGAATGCAAACACAACCTGTTAAGAAGAAAAGAGAACGCTTATTGCATTGCGATTCTATGGATAATGAACAACATTCTGCACACTAAAAAATTAGATATGAAAACTTTAAATTACATACATATAACTTTATTTTTATTGTGCATTACATTAAGTTTCGCACAGCAAACACCTGCACCAGAGCAAACCAAAGATTTTGCTATTGTAGGTGCAACCGCTCATATTGGCGATGGAACTGTTATTGAAAACAGTATAATTGTAGTTAGTGATGGTAAAATAACAACCATAGGACCAGAAGCATCTGCACCACTTACCAAACAAGCCATGACGATTATAGACGCTAAAGACAAACACGTTTATCCTGGATTTATTGTCGCTAATGGAACACTTGGTTTGGTAGAAGTAGATGCTGTAAAAGCCTCTGATGATTTATCAGAACTTGGAACTTATAATCCGCACATTAGAAGTATTATTGCCTACAACACAGAATCTAAAGTTGTGGAATCTATGCGACCAAATGGTGTGTTGTTAGGACAAGTTGTACCAAGAGGTGGACGAATTTCTGGAACCTCATCTGTAGTGCAATATGATGCTTGGAACTGGGAAGATGCAGCTATAAAAATGGATGATGGTATCCACATGAATTGGCCAAGCAGCTTCAGTCGTGGTCGCTGGTGGTTAGGCGAAGATGCTGGATTAAAACCTAATAAGCAATACAACAAACAAGTTACAGAATTAGAAGCTTATTTTACAGAATCTAAAAGCTACAATAAAGGGGATAAAAAGGAATCGCATTTGCCATACGAAGCTATGTCTGGTTTGTTTGATGGTTCTAAACGTTTATACATTAATGTGAATGACGAAAAAGGAATTACCGATGCTGTTAATTTTGCTAAAGCACAAGGGGTTTCTAAAATTACTATTGTTGGTGCTTACCAAGCTGATAAATTAACCAGTTTCTTAAAAGAGAATAATGTATCCGTTTTTTTAAGACGTGTACATACAAGACCAGATTTGGAAGATGATGATTACGATTTACCTTTTAAACTTGCAAAAACATTAGTTGACGCAGGCGTTTTAGTAGCTTTAGAGCCAAGCGGACAAATGGAACGCATGAACTCTAGAAACCTTCCATTTTATGCAGGTACAACGGTTGCTCATGGATTAACAAAAGCACAAGCCTTGCAATTAATTACTGAAAATCCAGCTAAGATATTAGGCATTGACGATTTGTATGGTACGCTAAAAGTTGGCAAAAGCGCAACACTTTTTATCAGTGAAGGCGATGCTTTAGATATGCGAACAAATATATTAACGCATGCTTTTATCGATGGTAGAAACTTAAGTTTAGAAACACACCAAACTGAACTTTGGAAACGCTATTCTGAGAAACTCTCAGAGAAAAAATAACCAACACTTAGATTATAAAAAAAGCGAGCCTAATGGCTCGCTTTTTTCATTCAGAATGAAGTAAAAAACCTCATCTAAAATTTATATACATTACTCAATCACTTTTGCACCTTCTGGTTGCATAAATAATTTTGCATCTGGCGCTTTTTCAGAAAGTACAACATCTGTAAAGGCAACTGTATTTCGTTTTTCTGTTGGTATGTTATTTTCATACTTGTACCAATCAATGCTAGCTGGCACTACTAAACCATTAACGGTTTGCCAATTATTATATCTTATAAAATGAAAATCTTCACTTCCTTCGTTTTTACCATATGTTACCGTGTAACCTAACCATTCCATTTTTCCGGTTTCAGCATCATAAAAAATCTTGTATTGGTCTTCTGATGATGCACCAATGCCATCTTCGTAAGAAATTAAAATTCCTGGATATGATTTACCTTCAAAAACCAATGGTTCTGTAGTTTCGTATTTAATACCATCATCAGCTAATACAAAAGGCATGGCATAGAAATAAAACATTAAACCTCTATAAAATTTTGGCTTTCCTTTATATTCTTTTCCATCTTTTTCATTAACCCAAAGCGTTGTTCCATCAAATCCTTGTGTGTAATTTGGCGTATCAATTTGTTCTGCTCTTGTTTTTAAGTTTTCAGTAATAACTTCTTTTCCTGTTGGTTTATCAATAGAAAAAGACAGTGTTTGCATTTTATTCCATGTTTCAATGCTTCCGTGAGCATTAAATACTTTAGTGATAGATTCTGGATAAATACTGGTTGTGATTTCTTCTGTTGTAACAGCTTCTGTCTTCATTTCTGGCTCTTGTTTTGGTTCATTTTTACAAGCAGAAACAAAAATTGCAAAAGCTAATAGAGGTAATATTTTTTTCATGATTAAGTTTTAAGTTGATTGGTTTGACGCGAATAATTAGCATACATTACAAAAAAGCTTCAGAATTTATCTGAAGCTTTTTTAATCCTATAGTAACTACGTTCGTTTAGTCGACCATTAATTTTTCAATAGTCTTGGCGTTTCCTGCTGTTAATTCAACAAAATACAATCCACTTTCTAAATTTGAAATATCTAAAGTTGAAGATTGTTCTTGAAGTTTGATGTCTTTCAAAATCATTTTGCCTTGGATATCGAAAACCGAAACTTTTCCAGATTCAAAATTAGAATTAGCTAATTGAATCGTTACTTCTCCTTTTGCTGGATTTGGGAAAAGCGTAAACCCAGTCTTATCATAACCTGCTACAGATAATGTTTCAACAAATTCAGTTTGATAGGTATTGGTAATAATAGGTGCATTATAATCGAAATAAATAGAAGCTGTGTTTTCAATAATATCGCCAATGCTGTATCCAGGATTTGGTTTTATTTTAAAATAAACAAACCCATTACTTCCTTCTGCATCATCTTGTTCTGCTGGTAAATTGATATCATCAAAATACCATTCTAAGTTATTACCGGTTCTGGTAACCTGATAATCATGACTAGAACGTAACATTTGGAATGTACTTTCATCTAATTGCGCATCTAATTCATCTTCTATTCTAATAAAAATTGCTTCTGCTGTTCCTACATTTTGAAAACGAATAGTATAGTATAAATATTCATCTGAAGTTACAAAATCATCATAAACGATATCTTTTCCATGAGATTCCATTTTATCGTTAGGATCGTACGACCCAATGACTGTTTCAGATAATGAGGAGGTATTATTGTCAGAGAATAAATCATTAGTATCTGTAATATAAGTAAGTGTATTTGTAACCAATTCTCCTAAACTTACACCTGTTGGGCAATACAAAGAGATATTTACAATTTCACTTTGACCAGGAGCTAAATCCGTGAAATCTATCGTAAATCCTGTTGCAGTCGTTGTTGTTGTATAATTAGGATTAAGATTGGTAATGTTATTAACAGTTAATAAATCATCATGAGTAAACTCAACTGTTCCTGATGTAATTACTGTAGATCCCATATTTTCAATTATAAGTTGATTCTCAAAATCAAAACCAGGTCTTGGAGACTCTGATGGATTCACTAAATAAAGCGCTAAATCTTCACATATCAAATTATCTGTAATAGGAAATTCTATAGTGATTAAGTTTCCATTTAACACACTTATTCCATCATAAGAACTTATATTCTGTGTAAAACAGCTAGAATATTCATCATACACATTAAATGACACACTAAAAGTATCGTTTTCGTTTGTGCTTACTATTGAAAAATTACCATTAGATGTATTTACTTCATTGATTACTCCATCATTATTTTTTTCATACGTATAATAACCATTTGAAAAATCGGTTTCGCCTGTATCTAATATTCCATTATTATTACTATCATTAAAAGCTTTTACATTAATTAAACCTATATCATTACATAAATCACCAACATCAAAACTGCCAGCTTTAAAAAACACAGCACTATCGAATGCAGAATCTAAGGCATCTGCAATTACTAATTTAATATGATATGAATCACCAATAATAACAGGAGTTTGCGCATTA
The DNA here is from genome assembly GCF_045765065.1 of Winogradskyella sp. 4-2091. NCBI lineage: Bacteria > Pseudomonadati > Bacteroidota > Flavobacteriia > Flavobacteriales > Flavobacteriaceae > Winogradskyella > Winogradskyella sp. 4-2091. The sequence goes on along the minus strand of NZ_JBJKOD010000001.1, from coordinate 541,277 downwards.
AAGACTGTTGTCATTCCATTATAACCAATAGGGCCTGTGTTCTCAGAAATATAACCTCCAAAATAGTTTTCATTTATAGCATCACATGAATTGTTTTGTGGGTGCACATTTGTGACTAATATAGGTGTCTGTGTTCCTGGTAAAACGGCAAGATTGGTAGTAATACCTTGAGAATCTGTAAGCAAAAAAGCAAACGCATCGGAGAAACTGCATTCAAAAGTGTTTTGGTCATATTCCTCGGATGCCATTAAGAATTCAAAATTTATTTCATTAACTACTGGTATAAAATCAAATTCTATTATCGTTGCATTGTTTGAAGACTGAATTCCTGTTGCATTCTCCAAGTCAACATCTCCAGGCCATTGGTTACTTCCACTACTATGGTTACTATCGTTTGGCCCAGAACCATCAATGGCACTTCCATTAGAAAGTATTAAGCCTTCTGTAAATGGAAAATCAATTCCATTAGAAGTAAAATACCCTATTCCATTAGGTTCTTGAGTTCCAAAATTAATACCTGTAGAATATGTTATATTAAAAACCTGACTGCATTGACCATCAAGCAAAACATTTTCCACTAGCTCATTTACAGTGTATGTAGTTTCATCTACTATAACATTTGGATCTACCGAGCAATCTTCTGCTATAATTTCAAATGAGATTGTTGAAAAGCAATCACCAGCCAAATTCTCTCCTCTAGCAAAAATAGTTTGAATATTTGGGGTAATATTAGCATAAGGAGAAGCAAGAGCATTCATTCCACTATCGGCATCACTTTGGGTTTCGTGATACGTTAGCAATATGTCATTTTGACCATTTAATATCTCATCATTTTTAACAGTGAAGTCAAATTGAGCAAAACCATCTAAATCATCATCACAAATATTTAATGGTGTTGGCACGTTCAATGTCAATGCACCTTCTGAAACTGTACTTAAATCATTAGCTGTACATCCATTAACTAAATCAGTGACATACACCTCATAAATACCTGGCTGGTTCACCGTTAAGAAGGAGTTTTCTTCACCCATTAAAATAAAACCGTCTAAATACCAATTAAATGTATAGTTACTTCCTTCCAAATTAGTGAACAATGTTACAGAAGTACCTGAACATATACTATAATCCTCTATACTTACGTGGTGTAACATATTAACGATGAGAGTAACATCTGTTGTAGCAAAATTACCTGAGCTATTTTCTGTGACTCTCGCAAAAATAGTCTCCGGATTAGCTGTATTGGTATAAATAATAGGAATAGGATTAACATTTGCATCAGCATCCGCTTGAGACAGATGATAAGAGAGGTCATAATCATTAGGACTTTGTGTTCCTAAAATTTGTACCTCTAGTTGAGCTAAATCAAACGTAGCTGTACCAGTATAATTACCATCATCACACAATTCCATTAATTGTGGTCCATTCGCGACTTGAGAAAAAGATAGTAGTGTTGTAAGTATTGTAAATAGAAAGAAAAGTAATTTTTGTTTCATAATTGGTTGGATTGATGATTTAACTATAGAACAAGTTAAACAAAAAAAACACCTACAACCTTAAGAATAAATTATTTAAATTGAATCAATTTAATTGCTAAACCTTTAAACACTAAGAATGTTAGCAAAACGTATTAATAACTAGAGAGCGTCTAAACAATTAGAATTTATTATAAGTGAGATTATTGTTAGAAGTATTGGCCATTACGTCTTCAGAACTATAAAATGGTATCACGTTAAAAAATGTAGAATTTCCTTTTTCATAATATTTTCGATTTCTAAGTTGTCTACTCATAAATTCTGCCGTATCATAAACTTCAAAAATCAATAGTTTATTATTTTTTCCAACCTCAGTACGTTCTTCTAATTTTACTTTGACAATTAAATCAATTATTTCTTCAGGATATTTTAAACCCATAGTTTTAGTCGATGAAAATGAAGAATTAGTTTCAGATACCACCCAATACATCTTCTTTTCTTCAATTTGATTCTCGAGTGTATTTCGATAAAATGAAAAGTATTTACCATCAACCTCAATAGGTAATTTAGATATATGTCTCATTTTTTCTTTAAGTTGTATATCTACATAACTGATATCTGAGTCTAAATCTTTTATCTTCTCAAGATACATTACAATATTGTGATTTTTTACTTTGGTTTGAATTACATAATTTCCATATGGCAAATGATTTAGACCAATCTTAGCCTCTAAACTATCTACTCTAATTGTCTGCAAATAGTCATCATTGAGTATATCTACTTCTATTATTTTCAATTGATTGCTTTCTAGAATAAGACTATCGCCACTTATATTTAATTTTTGTACTTCTAAAATATTCTGGGCTGTGGAATTTATATTTTTTTGAAAGAAGATTTTTTGACCATATGAAAACAAACTGGTTATTAAAAAAATAATAAAGCAATATGTTTTAATCATTATTTTCATTTTCAACTATTTAAACGAAGTTCTTTTTTTTATTAATATAACAAGCCAAAAGGTGTTTTCCCCATCCGCATATCCTAATTATTAGACCATAATAATCTAAGATCGTCACAACTATTTTTTATTAATCAATAATTGCTCCAAAATGCAGATACATTATTTTTTTTTGGAAATATGTCCCAAATTAATGTGTGTGCGTACACTATAAAACCATATAATCTTAGTTTGAAGACTTCTTACTAATAAATTAAAACAAACACAGTAAATTCTTAACTTTACAGTTCTTTAAGAGCATAATTCTTAATTAAAAAGTATCTTTAAATACGATAACTATTTTATATGATTAAATCCATAACAAGCGCACAAAACCCATTAATTAAGCAATTGGTTCTTCTGAAGGAAAAATCTAGAGCTCGTAAAAAAACGAATCAATTTTTAATTGAAGGTAAACGCGAATTATCCCTTGCCATTAAAGGTGGTTACAAGGTTGACACACTTTTGTTCTTTCCTGATTTATTTTCTGAAAGCGAAGCAAAAGCGATGAGTTCTTATGGCATAGAAATTATTGAAATTTCTAAAGACGTATTTCAAAAATTAGCACATAGAGATACTACTGAGGGTGTTATTGCGCTCGTCAACTCCAAAACCCAATCGCTTGAAGATTTAAAACTAACATCAAAAAACCCCTTAATTTTAGTTGCCGAAGCACCAGAAAAACCTGGTAATATTGGTGCCTTATTACGTACAGCAGATGCAGCTAATGTGGATGCAGTGATTATTGCAAATCCAAAATCCGATTTATATAATCCTAATATTATTCGCTCTAGTGTTGGTTGCGTATTTACTACAGAAATTGCCATGGCAAGCTCAGAGGAAGCGATAGCTTTTTTACATAAGTATAATTTCAATATTTTTTCTGCTATACTTCAAGAATCAGAACCCTATCACCTGCAAGATTACACCTTACCAACAGCAATCGTCGTTGGTACAGAAGCTACAGGATTAACCCAAGAATGGCGAAAAGCAGCCAAACAAAATATTAGCATACCAATGCAAGGCGTTATTGACTCCATGAATGTTTCTGTTGCTGCAGGAATTCTTATTTTTGAAGCCAAACGCCAACGCGATTTTAAATAACAGAATGACAGCAAACACACTTTTTTATATCATCATAGCTATTATTGTTATCAACTTTATAATCGATAAAGTTTTAGATGCTATAAATGCTAAACATTACAATGACCCAATTCCAGAAGCTTTAAATGATGTTTATGACGAAACTGAATACAAAAAATCACAAGCCTATAAAACCGTAAATTATAAATTCGGACTAGGAACCTCTTTATTTTCATTTGCTCTAACCTTAGGGTTTTTACTTTTAGATGGTTTTGAATATGTCGATAATATTGCTAGAAGTTATTCTGAAAACCCAATCATCATTGCTTTAATTTTCTTTGGAATTATTATGATTGCTAGCGACATCGTCACAACACCTTTTGGTTATTATAAAACTTTTGTGATTGAAGAGAAATTCGGGTTTAATAAAACCACAAAAAAGACCTTTGTTTTAGATAAACTGAAAGGTTTGCTTATGACCGTTATTCTTGGAGGAGGTATTGTTTCTCTTATTGTTTGGTTTTACCAAATCACTGGAAATCAATTTTGGTTATATGCTTGGGGAATTGTAACCGTTTTTACTGTGTTTATGAATATGTTTTACTCTAAACTCATTGTGCCATTATTCAATAAACAAACCCCTTTAGAAGAAGGCGAACTGCGCACTAAAATTTCGGCTTATGCAGAATCTGTAGGTTTTAATCTCGAAAAGATTTTTATTATCGATGGTTCTAAACGAAGTACAAAAGCCAACGCCTATTTTTCTGGATTTGGGAACGAAAAACGCGTTACACTTTATGATACTTTAGTTAATGACCTAGATGATGAAGAAATTGTTGCTGTTTTAGCACACGAAGTTGGCCACTACAAACGAAAACACATTATTTTTAATTTAGTAACTTCTATCCTACTCACAGGTTTAACGCTGTTTATTCTTTCTATTTTTGTTTCAAATCCATTGCTCTCAAACGCAATTGGTGTTGAGATGCCAAGTTTTCACGTTGGACTGATTGCTTTCGGTTTACTTTATTCGCCTATACAAGAAATCACAGGACTTATTATGAATTATGTATCGCGCGTTTTTGAATATCAAGCAGATGATTATGCTAAAAACACGTATAAAGCAGAACCTTTAATTTCGTCATTAAAAAAATTATCTAAAAATAGTTTAAGCAATTTAACACCTCATAAAGCTTATGTATTTATGCATTATTCGCATCCTACACTTGCAGAACGCATTCAAAATTTAAAAAAATAAAATCGGCTCAAATCTTGAATAATTCTAAAAAGGAAGACGACTATATCAGCTTAAATATCATTGAAGCAGCAGAATCTGATTATTTATACACGGAAACTTCACAAATTGAAAATGCTGGTAAAGGCTTATTTACTGCTATCGATATTTTTGAAGATGAAATAATTGCATTATTCCAAGGCGACATTATTAATAACCAAGAAGCAGAAAAAAGAGCACAACGAAACGAAGACAGGTATTTCATCAATCTTCTCGATGGCTCAATAATGGATAGCATGCATACTGATTGCTTTGCTAAATATGCCAATGATGCAGAAGGTTTAATAGAAAGCTCATTTAAAAACAATGCCATTATTACTTTAGATGACAACGATAACGTTTGCATTAAAGCCATTAAAAATATAGATGCAGGCGAAGAGATATTTTGCAGTTACGGCAAACCATACTGGAAAAAACACGCCAACTAAACCTAATTACGTCTCCTCTACCTTTTTTATGAAAATTGTGTATTAACTTCACATTATTATAACATAAAGCAAGCGCTATTTTTATAACTTTGAATTAAAGAAAACATAAAATCATGACAGAGTTAAAAAATAGAAAAGCAATAATTACAGGAGGAAGTAGAGGTCTCGGAAAAGCAACTGCCATTGCATTTGCAAAAGAAGGGATTGATGTTGCCATTACAGGCCGAAATGAAGAAGCTTTAAAAGCTACAGTTTCAGAATTAAAAGCATTTGGTGTAAATGCAACTTACGCTGCTTTTGATGTTAGTAATTATGACGAAGTTAAGACAAGCATTAAAACATTAATAGACACTTTAGGTTCTATAGACATCTTAGTAAATAACGCAGGTATTGCAGCATTTGGTTCTTTTATAGATATGGAAGTTAGCCAATGGAGCCAAATTATACAGACCAACGTAATGGGAATGTATTACGTAACTAAAGAGGTTTTACCACATTTAATTGATAAGAATGAAGGCGATATTATAAACGTTTCATCAACTGCTGGTTTAACTGGTAATGCAACGGTTTCTGCATATTCAGCATCTAAATTTGCAGTTATTGGCATGTCGCAATCCCTAATGAAAGAGGTTAGAAAAAACAATATTAGAGTGTGTACATTAACACCAAGTACCATTGCTTCAGATATGTCAATTGACTTAGGTATTGCAAATAAAGATTCTGAAGACAGCGTATTACAACCTGAAGATTTTGCCGAATTAATTGTGTCTGGTTTAAAATTACCAAGACGTGCTATGATGGCAAATGCATCATTATGGTCTACTAATCCGTAATTTAGTCTAACAAATTTTATACAGAACCCACTTAATTGTGGGTTTTGTTGTTTTGAAGAAAATCGTATTATTCCTAAAAATGTAATAGTTTTCCAAATTTCCTTAAAAAAAACAATTGCTCATTAAAATCCTTTTACTACTTTAGTTCTATGACTCCAGAAGCCATAGAAATAGAAAATAAAGCGATAACCAAAGCTTACAAAGAATTACTTAAAGTAAGCTACCAAACTTTAACTGATGACGATAAGAAATTAATTCGTCATGCCTTTGAGGTTGCTGTTGATGCGCACAAAGATCAACGTCGCAAATCTGGCGAAGCTTACATCTTCCACCCTATTGCTGTCGCAAAAATTGTGGCTCAAGAAATTGGTTTAGATGCTACATCTATCGCTGCCGCATTACTTCACGATGTGGTAGAAGACAATCCAGACTATACTATTGATGACATGGAACAGTTATTCGGAGAAACTGTAGCAAGGATTGTAGATGGACTCACAAAAATTTCTTCCTTAAAAAAAGACATGGATGTGTCTTTACAAGCTGAGAATTTTAGAAAAATGCTATTAACTTTAAATGATGACGTAAGAGTTATTATTATAAAGATTGCAGATCGTTTGCACAATATGCAGACTATGGATTCTATGCGTGCAGACAAACAAGTTAAAATTGCATCAGAAACTTTATACATATACGCACCATTAGCACATAGAATTGGACTATATAATATTAAAACTGAACTCGAAGATTTAGGATTAAAGTATACTGAACCAGAAGTCTATAATGATATTCTAGAAAAAATAAAAGACAGTAAAGAAGATCAAGATGCATACATTAAAGCGTTCTCAAAAGTTATCGATGACTCACTAACCAAAGAAGGCTTGCATTATGAAATTAAAGGACGACCTAAATCAATTTTCAGTATCCGAAGAAAAATGGTTAAACAAGGCGTCTCTTTTGAGGAAGTCTATGATAAGTTCGCCATCAGAATTATTTTTAAGTCAGATGTTGCTAACGAAAAATTCTTGGCTTGGAAAATTTATTCCATCGTTACAGATCATTTTACGCCGAACCCAATTAGACTAAGAGATTGGATTTCTTCTCCAAAATCAACCGGTTACGAAGCCCTTCATATTACAGTAGTTGGTCCAAAAAGTCGTTGGGTCGAAGTTCAGATACGTAGTGAACGAATGAACGAGATCGCTGAGAAAGGTTATGCTGCACATTACAAGTACAAAAATGCTAATGATAAAGAAGATAATCTCGATTTATGGATAAATAGACTACAAGAGGCCTTAGAAAATAACGAAGCTGATGCTGTAGACTTTGTTGAGCAGTTTAAATTGAATTTATATTCAAAAGAAATATTTGTCTTTTCTCCAAAAGGCGACTTAAAATCACTACCAAAAGGTGCTACACCATTAGACTTCGCTTTTAGTATTCATACCGAAGTTGGCATGAAAACAAGAGGTGCTAAAGTCAATGGTAAATTAATGCCTTTAAGTCATGAGTTACAAAGCGGAGATCGTGTAGAAATCATGACCTCAGAAAACGCCAAACCTAATGCGAATTGGCTAGATTATGCTACTACAGCAAGAGCGAGAAGTAAAATTAAATCGGCTCTAAATGCCGATACCAAACTTATAGCAGAGGAAGGAAAAGAGATATTAAGACGAAAATTAAAACAACTTAAAATAACTTTAAATGAAAGTTCTGTCAATGAATTAGTAAGTTACTTTAAGTTAAATACATCTTTAGATTTATTTTATCGTGTTGGAATTGGCACTATTGACAACACCAAATTAAAAGGTTTTGCTTCATCTCGAAGCAATGCATTTGTTAGTTATTTTAAAAATAAAATCTATAAACCTTCAGTACCAAAGGATATCCATAAAGAAGAAATAACTTCTAAATACGATATGCTTGTGTTTGGTAAAGAAGAAGAGAAACTAAATTACACACTAGCTAATTGTTGTAATCCCATTCCAGGTGATAAAGTATTTGGGTTTTTGACCATTAATGACGGTATAAAAATTCATAAGAAAAATTGTCCTAATGCAGTGAGTCTGCAATCAAACTATGCGTATAGAATACTACAAGCCAAATGGATAGATTCCTCTCAGCAAGTGTACACCTCACAACTAAAGTTATCTGGAATTGATGATATGGGATTAGTAAACCATATCACTAAACTTATTTCTGAAAACATGCATGTAAATATGAAAAGTCTAAGTTTTTCAAGTGATGATGGTGTTTTTACAGGAAAAATCACTGTAGACGTGAAGAATCAAACCATGTTAAAAAAACTTATTGACAACCTTAAAAAAATTAACGGTATTGACAAGGTTACAAGAGTTTAAACACCTCACTTACAAAACTATAACTTGTTTTTAAAACTTGTTCATTTCTTTCATTTTTAATCATTACTTTTATTATAAGTATCATGTAAAAATTACTTAAATTTGTTCCTTAATTATGAATGCAACAACAGAAGAAAGTAATCAAGAAATTGTAAAACGAGTTTTTACACAATTTTTAGGAGAAAAAGGTCATAGAAAAACACCTGAGCGCTACGCTATACTTCAAGAAATCTACGAAAGTGAAGAACATTTTGATATAGAATCTTTGTATATCAAAATGAAAAACAAGAACTATCGCGTCAGTAGAGCGACACTTTATAACACTATTGAATTATTGTTAGAGTGCGCATTAGTCCGTAAACATCAATTTGGACAAAGTCAGGCACATTATGAAAAATCGTATTTCGATAAAAATCACGATCATGTAATTCTAACAGATACTGGTGAGGTTATTGAATTTTGTGATCCTCGCATTCAATCTATTAAAAAAACTATCGAAGAAGTTTTTGATATTCAAATAACTAATCATTCACTATATTTTTACGGTAATCGTAAAAAAGACGACAAATAAAATTTTAAAATGGCAGTAGATTTACTACTTGGATTACAATGGGGAGACGAAGGCAAAGGAAAAATTGTCGATGTATTTACCTCTAAATACGATATTATTGCACGTTTTCAAGGTGGCCCAAATGCTGGACACACCTTAGTATTCAACGGAAAAAAACATGTTTTGCACACTATTCCGTCTGGAATTTTCCATGAAGGCAAAGTGAACCTTGTAGGAAACGGTGTCGTTATAGATCCTGTTATTTTTAAGAAAGAACTAGATAAGCTAGAAGAACAAAATGTTGATTACAGAAAATCACTTTGTATTTCTAGAAAAGCGCATATCATACTGCCAACGCATCGTTTATTGGATGCTGCAAGTGAAGCTTCAAAAGGAAAAGCTAAAATTGGTTCTACATTAAAAGGTATTGGTCCAACCTATATGGACAAAACTGGTAGAAACGGAATTAGAGTTGGTGATATAGAATTAGCTGATTGGAAAGATAAATACAGAGCTTTAGCTGATAAGCATGAAGCTATGATTGCTTTTTATGATGTAGATATTCAATATGATTTAAAAGAATTAGAAACTGATTTCTTCAGTGCGATTGAAACATTAAAAAGCTTAGAATTTATTGATTCTGAAGAATATGTACACCAAGCACAACAATCTGGTAAGTCTATTTTAGCTGAAGGTGCCCAAGGGTCGTTATTAGATATTGACTTTGGTACATACCCATTTGTAACATCATCTAATACAACTGCTGCAGGTGCGTGTACTGGTTTAGGCGTAGCTCCAAACCAAATCGGTGAAGTCTTCGGAATTTTTAAAGCATATACTACACGTGTTGGCTCAGGTCCTTTCCCAACTGAATTGTTTGATAAGGATGGCGAAACCATGGCTAAAGTTGGTAATGAGTTTGGTGCTACAACAGGTCGTCCTAGACGATGTGGCTGGTTAGACTTAGTAGCTTTACGCTACGCTTGCCAAGTTAATGGTGTTACACAATTAATTATGATGAAAGGTGATGTACTTTCTGGTTTTAAAACCTTAAAAGTGTGTACAGCATACAATTATAAAGGCGAAACTATTACGCATTTACCATACAATATAGAAGAAGAAAACGTTACTCCTATTTACACGGAAGTAAACGGTTGGGATGCAGATTTAACCGGAATGACTGAGGCATCACAATTACCAGATAATTTAAACGGTTATGTAGAATTCTTAGAAAAGGAATTAAATATCCCTATTACTATCGTTTCTGTAGGACCAGATAGAAAACAGACAATTATTCGTAAGACGATTTAGATTTATTCTATGTGGCATAAGTTTATTGTTTTAATGATATGCTTTGTATCAATGGTTAGCTACGCTCAAAATTCAAAACTTACTATTGAATTGAGTTATCCTTTACCCATTGACGATAATTTTGTTGGAGCCAACAATAACGGTATTGGCGATTTAGGACTGAAGTATTATATTTTCAACTTAGATGTTTTTCGTTTTGGTAGTTCTGTAAACTTAGGCTATCTAAAAAAATCAGAATCAGCTCAAAACCAACCTTATGACGTCAATTTATTTACAATTCAGCCTAAAATATTTGCACAACTTACCTTACCAGCGATTCCTAAATTTCATACTTTTATAGGATTAGGCTATAGTATATTTATGTTTAAAGTAATAAACAATGAAACTGCAATTAATAATAATGTCGCTGGGACGAATAAAAATGAATCAGGACTTAATTTTAATTCAGGTTTGTCTTACGATTTATCAAACAAATTAACAGCGCTAATACAATACGACTTTGTAAAAATAAATATCGATGATAGTGTTATTGACTCAAAATACAATACCAACGTCAATCTGTTGAAAGTTGGTTTAGGCTATCGATTGTAATTCAAATTTAATTACTGTTAAAAAAAACGTTAACACATACTAATACAATCCATTTAAGTGTTATTTTGTAAAAATATATGACTTTGAAACGTTTTAAAATTCTATTCTTATTTTTTTGCTTTTCTATAGCATCAATTGCTTTTGCTCAAGAAAAGCAAAAAATTATTGTAGAATATTCAGGTAATACATCAACGGCTCCAGACATTGAAGATGGTGCTTTAGTTTTCCTTAGAGATAAATCTCAACAAGTACATTTTATTCATAAAGGTGTTAACGTTTGGTGTGACAAAGCAATTTATTATGAAGATCAAGATTACCTTGAAGCCTTTAGTAATGTTGTTATGAAGCAAGGTGACACCATTAATATGGTCGCTAAATATGTTGAATATAGTGGAAAAACACAGTTAGCATTTGCAAGAGGCGATGTGATATTAACGGAACCACAATCTACACTAAAAACAGACACACTGCACTTTGACAGAATAAAACAACAGGCCTATTACAATACAGGAGGCTCAGTAGTAAGAGATTCTTCAGGTACTATTACAAGCAAAATTGGTCGATATTACATGGCGACTAGCAAGTATCAATTTTTAAATGATGTTGTTCTTGTAAACCCTCAATACACTTTAAACACAGAGCGCCTTGATTTTTTTACCGAAAATGGACACGCTTATCTTTTTGGACCGTCAACAATTACTGGTGAAACTAATAAAATTTATTGCGAACGCGGTTTTTATGATACCAATAGCAATGTTGGTAATTTTCAACGAAATGCCAAAATAGATTATGACAATCGGACTGTGGAAGGGGACAGTCTCTACTTTGATAGGAATATAAATTTCGCATCTGCCACCAATAATATTAAAGTAACAGACACCTTAAATAAAAGTATCGTAAAAGGCCATTATGCTGAAGTATGGCGCGAAAAAGATTCTGTTTATATTACTAAACGAGCGTTAGCAATAACCATACAAGAAAGAGATTCGGTATACATGCATGCGGATACTTTAATGCTCACAGGTAAAGAAAACAACCGCATTACCAGAGCTTTTTATAACGTTAGGCTATATAAAAGCGATATGGCAGGCAAGGCCGATTCAGTACATGTAGACCATAAAAAAGGATTAACGCAAATGATTAACCTAAGTAGGTTTAGCTCTACTGATGCATTTTCTACAAAGCGAAAACCAGTTTTATGGAATATTGGCAACCAAATGACGGGAGACACCATTCATTTAATAAATAATGTAGTTACTGAAAAACTCGATTCATTAAAAGTATTTGAAAATGCATTTTTAGTAAGTAAAGACACTATAAGTGAAGATGGATATAATCAAATAAAAGGAAAACGTTTAATAGGCTTGTTTAGAGACAACGAGCTTTATAATGTAGACATCATAAAAAATGCTGAAGTCATCTACTATTTAAGAAATGATAATAATGAATTAGTTGGCATTAATAAATCTAAATCGGGAAGTATCAATATTCAAATTGAAAATCAAGAAATTGTAGAAACACGGTTTATTAATCAAATGGATGCCGAATTATTTCCAGAATCAGAATTCCCCAAAGCCGGAAAACGATTACGAGGTTTTGATTGGCGAGGCGAAGAACGACCAATGTCTGTAGAAGATCTGTTTAAAGACGATCCACCTTTAGTGTTACCAGTAATAAAAGGGCTAGAAGCTTATATTCCTCCGGAAGAATTTATTGATGAGGCTGCAAAAAAACGTATTAAAGATGCTGGTAAATCCGCTCCAAAAAAGGCAAATAAAGCTGCACGTAATTTACCAAAAAAAGAAAAAGTTGCGCCTTTAACCGAAAGGGAGAAAAAGCAAAAAGCTTTAAACGACGAAGCACAAAAAGCAGGGCAATAATTGAAACACGACTTTTTTAAATACCAGGCACAAACAACACCACATCCATTGGCAATGGAAATTAGTCATGCCAAAGGTTCTTATATTTATGACACCAATGACAAGGCATACCTTGATTTTGTGGCTGGTGTTTCAGCATGTAGTTTAGGCCATTCGCATCCTAAAGTTGTGAATGCCATAAAAAACCAAGTTGACAAATATCTTCATGTAATGGTTTATGGTGAGTACATTTTAAATCCCGCTGTAGAACTGACAAAGTTATTAGCAAAACATTTACCAGATAATATCAACTCTACTTATCTAGTTAACTCAGGAACAGAAGCTATAGAAGGTAGCTTAAAATTGGCGAGACGATTTACTGGTCGTTCAGAAATAATAGCAGCAAAAAACGCATATCACGGAAACACATTGGGCTCATTAAGTTTAATGGATTTTGAGGAACGTAAAAAACCATTTTACCCATTAATACCAGATATTAAACATATTGAATTTAATTTAGAGAGCGATTTACTTCAAATTACAGAACACACAGCAGCCGTTATTTTAGAAACCATTCAAGGTGGTGCAGGTTTTATTGAACCAAAAGATCAATATTTGACCAAGGTACAAAAGCGTTGTAATGAGGTTGGTGCCGTTTTTATTTTAGATGAAATTCAACCAGGTATCGGAAGAACAGGAAAATTATTTGGTTTTGATAATTATAATTGTCAACCAGATATCGTTGTTACAGGTAAAGGTTTAGGAGGAGGATTACCTATTGGTGCCTTTTCAGCTTCAAAGAAAATGATGAACACATTAAGTGACAATCCTAAACTTGGCCATATAACTACCTTTGGTGGTAATCCAGTAATTGCTGCTGCTGCACTAGCAACTTTAAAAGAAATTACAGAATCCAATCTCATGGCAGAAGCCTTAGAGAAAGAACAATTAATAAGGAAATATCTTAAGCATAAACATATCAAAGAAGTAAGAGGACGCGGATTAATGTTAGCCGCTTTTACTGAAAACGAAGCAATCACAAATCAAGTAATTTTAAAAGCTAAGGAGCATGGCCTCATCTTATTTTGGTTACTTTTTGAACCTAAAGCCATACGCATTACACCTCCTTTAACCATTTCTAACGAAGAAATAATTGAAGGTTGCGGTATAATCACTTCAATATTAGACGAGATATAAAATTATTTTAAGTTTTTAAAAAACCTAAATACCAGTTGTTTAGACAAACTTAAGTAAACAACTATTTCAATGTTAACTACTTTGTTAAAAACATTAGTTCAAAAAATCATCTCGAACAAAGGATAACTGTAATTTTATTTCAAAGAATTACTAAACCTTTTATGCAATACAGTCGCGACGACGAAAATTTTCCGCTTACTCGATTTGAATCGATGTTAAAGACAAATGATATTTTGTTCTTTGACTCAAATGAGTTTGAAAATATAATTCATCATTACTTGGAGAATGGCAAAATTGCCTTATCAAAACGCGCTATAAAATTAGGCTTAGAACAACATCCAACTTCTATCAACTTGAGATTATTTCAAGTTGAAATTATGGTCATTGAAAATAAATTTTCAGAAGCTGATGATTTATTAGATAAACTTCACAATTTAGAGCCTACAAACGAAGAGATTTATATTCAAAAAGCAAATGTGCTCTCTAAACAAGATGAGCATCAAAAAGCTATTGATACGTTACTCATAGCAATTGAGATATCTAACACACCATCAGATGATGCAGATTTATACGCCTTGGTTGGTATGGAATATCTGTTTTTAGATAAGTTTGATAAAGCGATTATATATTTCAAAAAATGTTTAGAAAGTGACACTTCAGATTATTCTGCTTTACATAACATTATTTATTGTTATGATTTTTTAAATCTTAATGAAGAAGCAATAGATTATTTAAATAATTTCTTAGATACCAATCCTTATTGCGAAGTTGCTTGGCATCAATTAGGAAGGCAATATTTTGCTATTGATGAATATGCTAAAGCCAACGCAGCTTTTGATTTTGCTATTATTTCTGACGACACCTTCGTTGGTGCATATATTGAAAAAGGTAAAGTTTTAGAAAAACTTAAAAAGCATGACGAAGCCATAGAAAATTATAAAATCACACTTGCTTTAGAAGATCCTACTTCATTTGCCCTTTTAAGAATTGGTCATTGTTACTCAAAATTAAATCAAGATGATTTAGCAATTCAATTTTTTAAGAAAACCATTGACGAAGATCCATTATTAGACAAAGGATGGATTGCAATTACTCGCTTTTACATGAAGCGTCTAGATTACCAGAACGCGCTAGATTACATTAAAAGAGCTGTAGCCATTGATGGAGACAACGTTCTTTATTGGAAACTATTTGCAACTGTAAATAAACGTTTAAATTTTCTTGAAGAAGCTGAACAAGGCTACAAACGTACTATTGAATTAGGCAATTACGAATTAGATACTTGGCTTAACCGAACAGATATACTTATTTCACTTGGCGAATATCAAGCTGCAATTTTTAATCTTTTACAGGCCACAGAGTTTTATCCAGAAAATTCAGAAGTTGAATACCGTTTAGCGGGTCTCTACTTTAAAGTACACCAAAGTGAAGAAGGTAGATTTCATTTAAAAAATGCGACACGTATTAATATTGATTATAGCTTTATAATTTCAGAATTATTCCCGCAACTTACAGATAGACCTTTAATTAAAGCTATAATTTCTGAAGCTAAAAAGACTTCAGATTAAAAAAAATCATACCTTCGTAGTCTTATTTTTATAAAATATGCAAAGACGATTTTTAGATTACTTGGTCATTACTTTCAAAGGTATTGCCATGGGAGCAGCCGATGTTGTGCCTGGTGTTTCTGGAGGAACTATAGCATTTATTTCTGGAATTTACGAAGAGCTTTTAGAAAGTATAGATAAAGTTAACCTTGGCTTTTTAAAAGTTTGGAAAAAAGAAGGTTTTAAAACCGCTTGGAATTCCATTAACGGAAACTTCCTATTAGCCTTATTTTCTGGGATTGCCATCAGTATTTTGTCATTAGCAAAACTCATAAAATGGTTATTACATCATGAACCGATTTTGCTTTGGTCATTCTTTTTTGGACTTGTTTTGGCTAGCATACTTTATATCGCCAAACAAATTAAAGGATGGTCTATAAAAGTTATTATTGCCATAATAATTACATCAGTCTTATCCTATTTTATAACATTAGCAGAGCCTTTTGCGTCTCCAGACAGTCCATTATATCTTCTGTTTTGTGGCTTTATCGCTATAATTGCCATGATTTTACCAGGTGTTTCTGGTGCTTTTATTCTTCTTATACTAGGTGCATACCAAACAGCAATTGATACAATTAATGACTTAAGAGATGGATTACTAAATGGTAACATGGCACTTTTTAAAGATGCATTTATAAAATTCTTATTACTCGCGGTAGGTGCAATTATTGGATTAAAAGTATTTTCAAAAGCACTTAATTGGATGTTTAAACACAAAAAAAACCTCACATTAGCAATCTTAACCGGTTTTATGATTGGTTCATTAAACAAGATTTGGCCATGGAAAGAAGTGTTAAAAACACGTGTAAATTCAGAAGGTGAAGTAGTCACTTTACTCGATAGAAGTATTTTACCTACATCTTACGTTGGTGACAACGAAATGGTATTAGCTATTGTATTTATTGTTATTGGTTTTGGGGCAATTCTATTATTAGAAACCTTAGGCAAACAAAAAAACGAGGTATAATGCAAAGCACCAGAAGCTTTAAAGATCGTTTATTTTTGGTCATTAAAGGTTTAGCCATGGGAGCAGCAAATAAAGTTCCTGGCGTATCTGGTGGTGTGGTTGCTTTTGTAGCTGGTTTTTATGAAGAGTTTATTTATTCTTTACAGCGCGTTAATAAAAAAGCATTTAAGCTATTATTTAACGGTCGTTTTAAAAGCTTTTTTCGCTACATCAATGGTAAATTTCTAAGCCTCCTATTTTTAGGAATGATTATAAGTTACTTCAGTGTCTCTAAAATCTTAGATTACCTTATTGTGCACTACGAATTATATGTTTGGAGCACATTCTTCGGAATGATTCTAGGTTCCATATATTATATAAGTAAAGAATTTAAAGAATGGAATAAAAACACAATTTTAGCTTTAACTCTAGGTGCTATTGCTGGTGTTAGTATAAGTTTTTTAGATCCAGCTACTGAAAATGACAATCTTTTTTTCGTGTTCTTCTGTGGCATTATTAGTGTTTCTGGCATGACGCTACCAGGATTTTCAGGGTCATTTATTCTAATAATTTTGGGCAACTATGTATTACTATTAGTAGATTCTGTCAACGCCCTTTTTGACACTATTTATGATATAATTAGTGGTAATTTTGAATTTATACATAACGAAGTTCGTATTAGACTTTTAAAGGTATTAACTGTATTTACCGTAGGTTCAGTTGCAGGCTTAGTTACTTTTTCTCATATTTTAAATTATATTTTAAAACATTATAAAAACATTACGTTGGCAACCATTATGGGTTTTATTATTGGTTCTCTTGGTGTAGTTTGGCCATGGAAAGAAACTATTTACAAAACCGATAGTGATGGCTCATTTGTATTACATTCAGCCGGAAAAAAAATAATCATCAATTATCAGCGTTTTTTACCAGAACTCAACAGCGAAACTTATATAGCAATTGTTTATATTGCCTTCGGAATTCTTATAGTATTAGGACTAGAATGGTATGGAGACAAAACAAGAAAAAATAAAATTTAAATTTGGCCTGTTAGGTAGAGATATATCTTACTCTTTTTCTAGAGGATATTTTGCCGAAAAATTCAAAGTTGAAAATTTACCACACTCCTACGTGAATTTTGATTTACAAACCATTGATGATCTTAAATCAATAATTGAAAATACATCAAATTTAAAAGGTGTAAACGTTACTATTCCTTACAAAGAAGAAGTTATTCCTATACTTGATAAATTAAATAAGACGGCAGAAAAAATTGGCGCAGTAAATACTATTAAGTTTTCAAAAAAAGGAAAACTAGTTGGTTACAATACCGATTATTATGGATTTAAAAACTCTCTTAAGCCACATTTAAAATCACATCATAAAAAAGCTTTAATATTAGGAACAGGAGGTGCTTCTAAGGCAATTGCCTACGCTCTAAAAAAGCTAAAAATTCAGTTCGATTTTGTTTCACGATCTCATAAAAAAGGCGTGACATTTTCATATTCAGATTTAACCGAAAACATTATTTCAGATTATACTATTATCATTAATTGCACACCTATTGGTACGTTTCCAAACATAGAAGAATGTCCTGATTTGCCATATAGTGGTTTATCTGAGCATCATATTTTATACGATTTGATATATAATCCTGAACAAACTAAATTCCTTAATTATGGCTTTAAAAAAGGAGCAACAACAATTAATGGATTAGAAATGCTGCGTTTACAAGCCGAAAAATCGTGGGAAATATGGCTCGATCTCAAGTCGAAATAATGATTTTAAAACAATTCCGTTAATGATATAATCGACAAAAGGCAATCTGAGTTGATATAAGTCATAAAATATAAGCTCTATAAGCATTTCCTTTGTTTATCTAACAACTGTTAGTATCTTTAACTCCTATAAAATAATTGACTTATGTCTGAGAATGATAACCTGCTAGATGCAGAAGGAACAAAAGAAGTAGAATCTACAGAGACTACTCCAACACATGAAACAGCTAAAATAGTTGAAACTGAATCTGAGATAGAATCAGCAAGTGATATTTCAGAATCAACTGAAGAAGTAAAATCTGAAGAAGAGGAGACTGAAACACCTGCCAATTCAGAAGACGACTCAAAGGATGATCATGTTGAGGAAATCGAAGCTTCTAACGCTGAGGATGCAGAAGATGAATCGAATGCAGAACGACACGAAGTAGAAGAAAAAGATTACCACGCTATGTCTATGACGGAGTTAGTGACGGAATTTAACAGACTTCTAAAGCATCATAAAGTACAGACTATATCTAAGAACATTAATGATATAAAATCTGAATTCAACGCTAAATACAGTGAACTTCTAGACGAAAAAAAGGAAGAGTTTATCGCAGATGGTGGTGTAGAAATGGACTTTTACTACTCCAACGATACTAAAAAACAGTTTAATTCACTTTATAAAGAATACAAGCAATCCATTAACGCATATTACAAGGAACGAGAGCAAAACCTTAAATTTAATTTAGATAATAGATTGCAGATTATTGAAGATATTAAGGGATTACTTAGTGTTGAAGAGAATATGGGTACAACCTATAAAAACTTCAAAGAACTTCAAGAAAAGTGGCGTAATGCTGGTCCTATTCCTAGAGACAAGTACAATAATGCTTGGAATACATACCATCATCATGTAGAACGTTTTTATGACTTTTTACATCTCAATAATGATTTGAGAGATATGGATTTTAAGCACAACTATGATCAAAAATTAAAAATTATAGAACGCGCGGAAGAGTTAGCTCAAGACGAAAACACTAATCGTTCGTTTAGAGAATTACAAGTTTTACACAAATTGTGGAAAGAAGAACTTGGACCTGTAGGCAAAGAGCATAGAGAAACCATTTGGGAACGTTTTAGCAATGCCACTAAAGCAATACATGATAAGCGCCAAGCCTACTATGCAGACATGGATAAGGCTCACGAGAAAAATCTTGAGCGAAAAGAAGAAATTATAGCACAAATTTCAGCAATTGCTGAGGATAAAAACAACTCTCATAGTGCATGGCAGAAAAAAATAAAGGAAATTGAAGCGTTAAGAGACGCATTTTTTAAAGCTGGAAAAGTACCAATTAAGGTTAACGAAGCAACTTGGGCTAAGTTTAAAGAAGCTGTTAGAACCTTTAATAGAGGAAAAAATAGTTTTTATAAAGACTTAAAGAAAGACCAATACGAAAATCTTAAAAAGAAAAAGGAATTAATTCAAGTTGCAGAAGACAATAAGGATAGTGACGATTATAAGACTGTAACACCATTAATGAAAAAAATTCAGAATGAGTGGAAGAAAATTGGCCATGTACCTAGACGAGACAGTGATAAAATTTGGAAGCAGTTTAAAAATGCATGTAACCACTATTTTGATAGAATGCATGCTGCTCGTAAAGCTGAAGACCAACACTTATTTGATGCTTTTGATAAAAAAGTTAAGTTGTTAGATGATCTAAAAGCCATGAAACTTACTGAAGACCCTAAAGCTGATATTGAGATTTTAAAATCAAAAATATCGGAATGGAAAGCCATAGGACATGTACCACAAAGCAAACGTTATATTGATGGCAAATTCTACAAAGCTATTGATGATACGTTTGATAAGCTTAAAATGGATAAAACCAAATTAGAGATGATTAAGTTTGACAGCAAACTTGAAAATCTAGCAAATCCTGATGATACAAGATTACTTGATAACGAATATAACTTTATCAAAAAACGTATGAGCGAGATTAAATCTGAAATTAATCAATTAGAAAACAACTTACAATTTTTCTCTAATGTTAAAGCAGATAATCCATTAGTAAAAGATGTACACAAGAACATTGCTAATCACAAAAATGAATTAGATACTTGGAAGGCTAAGCTGACTAAGGTTAAAGGCATGTATAAATAATCGTACAATACTTTAAGAATTATATATAAAAAATCAAAACCCATCTGCCTCAACAGATGGGTTTTGCCCTAACTAAACTAAATTAACCTTAATTACAACCGCTTAAAATAATAATTAAGATTTCCTACTAAGAAATAAAAGCATTAGCTTTTATATACATTATTTACGCAGAAAATCTAGTTTTGGATGTTTTGCTGTGCCCTTTTTAAGAAATAAATAAAACTGATTAAACTCTAAAACGCATAAAAAGCTGTATATCAGATAATAAAAACAAATAAATTCACGTATTATTTTTTCAAAAAGAGCCTAACTTAAAATGCAACCACCGGATTTTATGTAGAAGATTCTTACTAGTTACAAATAATTATAGTGATTTCGCCTCTTCCCAAAACACATCCATCTCAGAAAGTGTCATGTCTTTCAGAGATTTGTTTAAATCTTTAGCTTTACCTTCAAGATATTGAAAGCGTTTAATGAATTTTTTATTGGTACGTTCTAAGGCATTTTCGGGATTCACTTTAAGAAAACGTGCGTAATTAATCATAGAGAACATCACATCACCAAACTCGCTTTCAATAGCATCTTGGTCTCCTTTTAAAATTTCAGCTTTTAATTCTGCTAACTCCTCCTCTACTTTTTCAAAAACTTGTTCTGGGTTTTCCCAATCGAATCCTACACCAGCAACTTTATCTTGTATACGACTTGCTTTTACAACTGCTGGCAAACTTTTTGGGACACCTTCTAGAACACTTTTCTTACCTTCTTTTAGCTTTAGTTGTTCCCAGTTTCGCTTTACCTCTTCTTCATCTTCCACAACAACATCTCCATAGATATGAGGATGACGATCTACTAACTTATCACAAATACTATTACACACATCTGCGATATCAAAATTATTAGTTTCACTACCTATTTTAGAGTAAAATACAATATGAAGGAGTACATCACCTAATTCTTTTTTTACCTCTTCTAAATCATTATCTAAGATAGCATCACCTAACTCGTAGACTTCTTCAATAGTGAGATGACGTAAAGATTCCATGGTCTGTTTTTTATCCCAAGGACATTGCTCGCGCAACTCATCCATGATAATTAACAAACGCTCAAAGGCTTTTAATTGTACCGTTTTATCAGACATTAATTAGTGTAAGTTGTTCTAGAAACAATACTTATTCAAATTACCTTAGAATAAGAATTACTCTAACTGATATTTATTTATTCTTCCTCAGAAGTATCTTTATCTTCTTTAGATTCTTCAAGTGAACCTAATAGATCGTTTTTCTGAAGTAAATTATACCATTGTACCACCTTCTTTATATCAGAAGGGTAAACTCTATCTTCATCATAATCTGGTAATACTTCGAAGAAAAATTCTTCTAATGTATCTTTTCCATCTTTGTGACTTATAGATGTTGGTTTCCCGCCTTCTTTTTCCTTTACTTTTTTAAGCACATCTCTTAAAGGCACTTCTTCAGCTAAAGTATAAATAGCAATTTCACTTAAAATACTAATGTTACTGTGTGCACCAACAGTGATTCGTTTTTTATCTATTAGCGACTCTACTACTGCACCAGTTCTAGTTTGTGTAACGATTTGATATAATCCTGGTTTTCCAGAAATTGATAAAATTTTATCTAAACTCATATATTATGTATTAGCGTTTTTTACTCATTAGAGGAAAACGCATTCTGTAATCAATTTTAATCTTTCCTTTTGCAATATTGGTTAAGCGTCCTTTTAATAAACGCTTTTTAAATGATGATAATTTGTCTGTAAACAACACGCCTTCAATATGATCGTATTCATGCTGAATCACTCTAGCAATTAAACCATCGTACTCTTCAACGTGAGTCTCAAAATTTTCATCTTGATATTCTATTTTTATCGTTGGTCGTCTAAAAACATCTTCTCTTACGTCTGGTATACTTAAACATCCTTCGTTAAAGGCCCATTCTTCACCTACTTCTTCAAGTATTTGAGCATTAATAAATGTCTTTTTAAAATTTTTGAGCTTCTCTTGCTCTTCTTCAGAAAAACTTTCATCTTCTGCAAAAGGACTCGTATCAACCATAAACATTCTTATTGCTAATCCTATTTGCGGAGCGGCTAAACCAACACCATATGCACCATACATTGTTTCGTACATATTATCAATTAGTTCGTTTAGTTTTGGGTAATCCTTATCAATGGCTATTGCTTTTTTCTTTAAAACTGCGTCACCATACGCAACGATTGGTAAAATCATAATTCATTTATTTTCGATTGCAAAAGTATTAATTTTCAAAAACTATATTCCTATATATAAGGACTAAATTCTATTAAATTATCTTACCAAAACGCTAAGTCTTTTTTTTATTTAAATAATTTTGTTTAATCCGTCTCATTTCAAGGTAGTGTAACAATTTATAATTGTTTACTGTACACTAGATAGGTAACTCTGTAAAATTAAAGTTGCGCTAATCTCATCAACGAGCGCTTTATTTTTTCGTTGTTTTTTCTTTAATCCACTATCAATCATAGTCTGAAATGCCATTTTAGAAGTAAATCTTTCATCTACTCGAGCAACCGGAATTTCGGGAAGTGCTTTAGATAGTTGCACTAAAAACTTTTGAATATACACTTCGCTTTCTGAAGCTGTATTATCCATTTGTTTTGGTAAACCAACAACTATTCTTTCAACCATTTCTTTAGAGGTATAATCTTTTAAATACTGAAGCAACGTTTTAGTTTCAACAGTTGTTAAACCAGATGCTATAATTTGCATTTCATCGGTTACAGCTAAACCTGTGCGTTTGGTACCATAATCTATGGCTAAAATTCTTCCCATAAAACAAAGGTAATGCATTTATAAATTTAAATAGAAAATGAAAAACGCTCCTTACAAGTAAGAAGCGTTTTGTAGATAACCAATCTAACAAACCATGATTATGATAATCACTCAATCACTTATAAGACACCATTATTTTAAATAGGTCACAAAATTTAATTCTATAAAAAAAGAAAACCCCTTAAAAAGGGGAAAGGGGTTTTCGAAATTAGCTATTAATTAAATTCTCAGATAAGTTATCAGAAATAATTTATCTTCCGTTTAACTACTTTTAAGACACTACCTTTTTTAAAAAGTCACATTTATACTAAATAAATTTTAAATTATTTTTTGATGGTCACTTATGGACTTATATTTGGGCTTGAAAATTAATTAAACCCTTATTATGAAACTCGTATGCTCATTGTAATGTTTATTGAATCTTACAAAACGCATATCTTCATAAACAAATAATAAATACACAAATGACACAACTACAATCTGTTATAGAAGATGCTTGGAACGATCGTTCATTATTAAAAAATGAAGTTACTATTAGTGCTATTAGAAACGTAATTGACCTATTAGATGCTGGTACCTTGCGAGTTGCAGAACCTGTTGAAGATAGTTGGCAAGTAAATGAATGGGTAAAGAAAGCGGTTGTATTATATTTCCCTATTCAACAAATGGAAACTTTAGAAGCTGGTATTTTTGAATATCATGATAAGATTCCATTAAAGAAAAACTTTGCTGAACGCGGAATTAGAGTTGTACCAAATGCGGTAGCAAGACATGGTGCATATATTTCTGCAGGTACTATTTTAATGCCTAGTTATGTAAACATTGGTGCTTACGTAGATGAAGGCACTATGGTAGATACTTGGGCAACTGTTGGTAGTTGTGCACAGATTGGTAAAAATGTCCATCTTTCTGGAGGAGTTGGTATTGGTGGTGTTTTAGAACCATTACAAGCTGCGCCTGTAATTATAGAAGATGGTGCTTTTATTGGTTCTCGCTGTATTGTAGTTGAAGGTGTACGCGTTGAAAAAGAAGCTGTTTTAGGTGCCAACGTAGTTCTTACTATGAGCACAAAAATTATAGATGTCACTGGAGACGAGCCTGTGGAAACTAAAGGTGTTGTGCCAGCACGTTCTGTTGTTATTCCTGGAAGCTATACTAAAAAGTTTGCTGCTGGTGAATTTCAAGTACCATGTGCATTAATTATTGGTAAGCGTAAAGAAAGTACAAATAAGAAGACATCATTAAATGATGCTTTACGTGAGTATGATGTCGCTGTTTAATAACAGCCTTAGTGTTTAATTTAACAGGCTAATATTATTAAGTCTTGCAAAAATTGAAGCGCACTAATTTCTATATATTCATTAAAAATACTGATATAAATGATAAATAAAGTACGTCGTTTTTTCTGCAGGCATTTAAGAAAAATGCGTTTTTTGCCTTCAAAAATGTATGTACGTTATCATTACGAGTACTTTTCAGGTAAAAAATTAGACTTAAACGACCCAAGGGATTTTAATGCTAAAATTGAATGGTACAAAGTATTCTATCGTCCTAAAATTTTAAATCAATTGGTGGACAAATATGCTGTAAGATCTTATGTTGAAGCTAAAATAGGTAAGCAATATCTTAATGAAGTTTTTGGTGTTTATAATAATGCCGAAAGTATTCCTTTTGACGAATTGCCTAATAAATTTGTAATAAAAGCTACACATACAAGCAGTCATAATCTTATTGTCACAGATAAAGAAAATCTAGATATTTCTAAAGCCCAAAAAAAGATGACGAAATGGCTCGGAAAGAATCAGTATTATAGAATGGGACAAGAATGGGCTTACAAAGACGTAGCACCAAGAATAATAGTTGAAAAATTTTTAAAAGAAGACGATAAAAATTCTCTCGTAGATTATAAATTTTATTGTTTTAATGGAAAGGCAAAATTTATTGACGTTCATATAGATAGAGAAGACAACCATAAGCAAGGTTGTTTTGATTTAGAATTTAATTTATTACCTTTTGGAAAAAGCTTAAATTATAAGAGTATTTCTTCAGAAATAGAAAAACCTATTAATCTAGAAGAAATGATAAAGTGCACTGAAGCATTGGCCGATAAATTACCTTTTGTACGTGTAGATTTTTATTCTGTTAACGGAAAAACCATATTTGGAGAAATGACCTTTTATCCATCTGACGCGAGAAAAGCTTTTTATCCTGAAGCCTATAACCAAATTATTGGAGATTATTTTGTGCTTCCTAAATTAGACTCGGCAAAGAATGCAATAACAACATTGAATTAATTTTCTAAAACTAAAGGAATATTAATATGACGACTGATAACATTCAAAATAACCCAATAGACGCAGTAATTCTTTGGGTTGATGGCAATGACATAGATCATAGGACTAAAATGCTTCCTTTTTTAGAAGATAAAACTAAAATTAATTCTGAAAAATTTAGAACACGCTATGATCAAGTAAATGAAATTAAATTCACTATTGATTCTATATTAAAATACGCATCGTATATTAATAATATTTATATTGTTACAGATAACCAGACTCCAGAATTTTTAAAAAACCACAATAAGGATTACAGTAATGTATCTATTGTAGATCACAAGATAATCTTTAAAGGCTATGAAGAATACTTGCCTACTTTTAATTGTAGACCAATAGAAACCTGTCTATATCGAATTCCTAATTTAGCAGAACATTTTATTTATTTTAATGATGATTTCTTCTTAATTAATGAAACTAAGCCAACTGATTTCTTTAAAAATGGTTGGCCAATTTTAAGAGGTAAATGGTTAAAATTTGATAACGATATATTTTATAAGAAATTTAAAAAGCCTAGAGTTGGCCATAAATCAATTCAGCAGAATGCTGCAAAATTAGCTGGTTTTAATAAATACTATAACTTTAAGCATACACCTCATCCAATGAGAAAATCAACGTTTCAGAGTTATTTTGAAGCGAATGAAAATGTGTTTAGAGAAAATATAAAACATCGTTTTAGAAAACCAAGTCAGTTTACACCTCAAGGATTAGCAAATCATCTTGAAATAAAAAACAAAACTTGTTATTTTAAAAGCGATCTGCAATTGATGTATTTTAGATCTTACAAAAAATCGCTGTATTGGTATAAGTATAAATTAAACACTAAAATTAAGGGGAAATTATTTTTAGGACTTCAAAGTTTAGATCGCAGTCCTCAACATATTTTAGATTACATAATAGGTTGGTTAGAAAACAGAACCTCATAAATTTAGGTTTATTACAAAATTACGTATTGGTATGACTTATAAATTTTTAATATACATTTCTTACAGTTACGCTCTTCCTATAGGTGCACCTTTAGAAAAAGAAATTTTGAAAAGAGGACATTCAATTATGTGGTTTAGCGATCTCAATGAAGGTAAAGTGGCATTAGAAACAGAAGGTAACACCAATGTTTTAAGCACAATACAAGATGTAGTTAATTATAAACCAGACATTGTTTTAACGGCCACTAATGACGTACCCGATTTTATTTCAGGATTAAAAGTTCAGATATTTCATGGTTTTTTAGCACAAAAAAGACCTTCTAAAAAACATATTTTTAGCGAATTCAGAATTAGAGGATTCTTCGATTTATATTGTACACAAGGACCAAGTACAACGTCTATTTTTAAACAACTTGAACGTAAGTATAAACATTTTAAAATTATTGAAACAGGCTGGAGTAAGGTTGACCCGCTCTTTCCTATTAAAAAATCCAAATCAACCGATAAGCCACAAATCTTAATAGCTTCAACGTTTACCGAAAGACTTAGTTTAGCTTTTGACGATTCCGTTTTCAACGAAGTTAAGCGTTTAACAAAAACAGGAAAATATTCATTTGCAATGGTGTTACATCCTAAAATCCCTAAGGACATTGTAGACAAATGGAAATCACTAGAAAATGAAAATTTCACGTATTATGATACAACTAATCTAATTCCAATATTTCAAAATTCTGATATTTTATTTGCAGATACAACATCTGCCATTCAAGAGTTTTTGTTACAAAAAAAACCTGTTGTTAGTTATAAGCACACATTTAATCATGATTATTTAATACATGTAAATGACGCTAGTAAAATTGAAGAAAACTTTAATTATGCTTTAAGTTATCCCGAAGCTTTAATTGAAAAAATAGAACCTTTTATCAATCAATTACATCCTTATTTTGATGGTAAATCTAGTAAACGAGTAATTGATGCCTCTATTACTTATTTACACGAAGATAAGTCGCAACTAAAAAACAAACCTCTTAATTTGATTAGAAAATATAAAATAAGAAAGCGTTTAAGATATTTTACTCTTAAAAGCTATAATAAACCTTACACTATTCAACCTGAATAGTTATTTTTTGGTAATTCCGAAGTCAGTAAATCGAGATTTATTTTGCTTTGTACTTTTTCTTATCTTATTATTTAATACCATAGCTGCTTCATTTTTGTAAGGCCTTTCATGAAATAAATGGACGCAAATAGTACTGTAACGTACTTGCAGAAACTTAATTCCATTATTCATCATGCGTTCTCCTACTTCCCTATCTTCTGCACCATATTGCATACGTTCGTCAAAACCATTAACGGCTAAAATATCAGCTTTGTAGCAAGACACATTCATTCCATCAAAAGTAGCTTTTGTTGGTGTTAGCTTATTTAGAAGTTTAGCTTTAATTTTTGATTTGGTGAGTTTATTTAATTTGAAAGTTTTAGATTGACCTTTTGATATTAGCCAATCGTCATCAAAACAATTTTGTTGAGTAATATCTTTAGCTGTAATAGTCTTTGAAATAGATGCATTTAACTTAAAATAACCTCCTGAAAGTGCATATGTCTTTCGACGTAAATTAAGATGTGTAGCCACAAAATCTTTACGAGCAATGCAATCTCCATCTGTAAAAATTAAGTAATGAGAATTTGAAGCCATTATGGCTTTATTCAAAATTTTAGTTTTCCTAAACCCATCATCTTCTTGCCAAACATGGATAACATTTAGTTCTGTATTGGCAGAAAACTCATCTATAACTGATTTTGTACGCTCATCAGAACCATCATCTGCTACGATAATTTCAAAATTTATTATAGTTTGAAGGCTATAACTATGCAACACCAATCTTAACCACTCAGGTTGGTTATAAGTACTTATAATTACAGAAGCCTTTAGATTAGATTGCATAACGTAAAAATACTATTTTTACAGCAGAGAAATTACTACAATGTTAAAACTATCTGGAGTTATTATAACCTTTAATGAAGAACGTAATATTGAAAAATGCTTACAATCTTTAGAAAATGTTGTAGATGAAATTGTAGTAGTAGATTCTTTTTCTACTGATAACACTAAAGCCATGTGTAAACGTTACAATGTAAAGTTTGTAGAACAAAATTTCTTAGGTTATATAGAGCAGAAAAATTTTGCATTATCCCAAGCGAGCTATAATCATATTGTCTCTTTAGATGGTGATGAATCTTTATCTAAAATACTTCAAGAATCCATATTAGATTTAAAATCTAATTGGACATTTGATGGTTACTACGCAAACCGTTTCAACAATTTTTGTGGCCAATGGATTAAACATTCAGATTGGTATCCTAACAAAAAATTACGTGTTTTTGATAGAAGAAAAGCCGAATGGAAAGGAATTAATCCTCATGATAACGTTCAACTTCATAACACATCATCAAATATAGGACATCTAAAAGGTGATATTCTACACCTTACCTATCAAAGTTATCTGGAATTTAGTGAGAAAACAGACTACTTTTCTACTATTGCTGCCAAAGCTTATTATAGCTCTGGCAAGAGAGCTTCAATTTGGAATTTAATCTGGAATCCATCTTGGGCATTTTTTAAATCTTATGTAATAAGACTTGGTATATTGGATGGTAAAAATGGATTTATAATCTGTAAAGAAACAGGTAGAATTACATATTTGAAATATCTAAAATTACGTGATTTACAAAAAAAGGATAAAGAAAATAGTTAGTTACTTTTTCCAAAATTTCAATCGTTTTTTCATACGCTGCTTTTTGTGATGCTTAGCTTGAAACTCTTCCGTAAATTGCCACATTAAACGAACAATTGTTTCATAATCTTCACCAGAAACCTTAGCATATTCATCGCTCATTATCTCTACCATAGATTTATGGATTGTTAAGCGATCGAAATTTTTTATGCGTTCTTCAAAACCCATTTGCTTAAATTCCATCCGGTTAAGATCTACCAAATAAAAATCATATCCATTTTCACTTTTTTTAATCAAAGTATTTCCAGGAGAATGATCTAAGAATTTAATGCCTTTAATATGCATTTTATAAGTAAATCTGGTAAAAGCTCTTAAAATAGCATCGTAATCTGGGTAATTAAAATCATGAGTAAGTTCTCTGTAAGTTAGATCATAATCTTGATGTTCAGAAATATAATAACTCTTTTTAAATAAAAACGATTTTGAAAATTGATAATAAGCTACAGGCTGAGGCGTACCAATATCTAAAGATTGTAACTTCTGTGCATACTCAAAGGACCGCTGTGCTTTACTCCTTCTTAGAAAACCATAAGCAATTTGGTTAACCATATTTGGTATTTTAAACGACTTTACGTTAAGCCGTTTACCTTCAAGTTTAAAAAGCTTTAAGGAGTTCCTTTTCTGGTTACCAAAATCTTCGCCTTTACTTTCGTAATTATTTATAATATCATCTAAAAACGTCTCGTGCTGAGTAAACTTATAATGTATGCTTTTAGTCTGTTTCAATTATATTGAGTTGAAATAATTAGATAAAATTAGGTTTAATACTTATGCTTTTAAAATTTTGAATAAACCATTGTAATAGAAAACAAATCTACAACTTTTAAATATTTTAAGCGCAATTGGTTTTTTTAGTTCATCTCATTTTTTATCATAAATACTATACCTTATATTTACATAGCTAAGTGTTGAAATAATACAATCTGTAATTCAACACTTTATTCTCAATCAATAACCTAAAATTAAATCTTGACCAATACAATTCTAAATCTTATAGGAAGAAAAAACGAGTTATTTAATGATGACTTAAAAGTTCTTAATGATGAATTAAAAGCAATTGTTACAAAATCAAAGTTTCTAATTCTAGGAGGTGCAGGAACTATTGGTCAAGCGGTTACAAAAGAAATATTTAAACGAAACCCGCTTAAGCTGCACGTGGTAGATCTAAGTGAAAATAACCTAGTAGAATTAGTTAGAGATATTAGAAGTTCTCTCGGTTACATCAATGGCGATTTTAAAACATTTGCTTTAGACATTGGTTCCGTTCCTTATGACGCATTTATTGAGTCAGATGGAAATTACGACTATGTACTGAATTTATCTGCACTAAAACACGTTAGAAATGAAGAAGATCCCTTCACACTTATGCGAATGTTAGATGTTAATATTTTCAATACGGAAAAAACCATTCAACAATCAATAGATAAAGGTGTCAACAAATACTTTTGTGTTTCTACAGATAAAGCTACTGATCCTGTAAATATGATGGGAGCTTCTAAACGAATTATGGAATTATTTTTGTCGCAAAAAAGTAAAGACATAAGTATTTCTTCTGCTCGTTTTGCAAATGTTGCATTTTCCGATGGATCATTACTACACAGTTTTGAACAGCGTATTACAAAACAACAACCCATTGTAGCACCTAATGATATTCAGCGTTATTTTATAACATCAGAAGAATCAGGTCAACTTTGCTTAATGGCTTGCGTTTTCGGCAGAAATAATGAAATATTGATTCCAAAATTAAGCGAAACACTAAAACCTGTTCGTTTTGATGAGATTGCTGTAAATTTTATTGAGTCACTAGGCTACAAACCACATTTATGTTCAACTGAAGAAGAAGCCAGAAAATTGGCTAAAACCTTACCTAGACAAGGTAAATGGCCTTGCCTATTCACAACTACTAATACTACTGGAGAAAAAGAAATAGAAGCTTTTTTTACAACTACAGAAACCCTAGATAATAACCGATTTAAATCCATTGGCATTATAAAAAATGAAGCATTAGGTAATAATGATAAAAACCTCAAAGAATTTGCGCATTCTATAAACCAACTGAGAGAAAAAAAGTCTTGGAATAAGACCGACTTAAGTCGTATAATTCATAATTTATTACCGAACTTTAACCACCTTGAAACGGAAACATATTTAGATCATAAAATGTAATGAATGCATAATAAAATTGATGTTGTAATAATGGCTGGTGGAAAAGGAAACCGTTTAAAACCACTGACGGAACATACACCTAAAGCACTTTTAAAAGTTGGTAATAAATCAATTATTGAATACAATATAGATTTGCTTCTGTCTTATGGTGTTCAATCAATTAACATATCTGTACATCATCTTTGCGATACTGTAATTTCATATTTTAAGGATAATAGTAAAATTGAAATTAATTTTATTAAAGAGGAGAAACCTTTAGGTACAATAGGTGCTTTAAAACTATTTGATGCTTATAAAACAGATAATATATTAGTAATGAATGCCGATCTACTTACTAATATAAATGTAGAACAATTGGTAAATAATTTTCTATTGAATGAGGCAGATGCTTCAATTGCCACTGTGCCATTTGAAATTAGCCTTCCACATGATATCGTTGAAAAGGGAAAAGGAAATGTTACTCGCCTAAAGGAGAAACATTCAATTGCTTATAATTTAAATGCGGGAATATACATGTTTAAAAAAGCATGTTTAAAATACATTCCTCAAGACTCCTTTTTTGATGCTACAGATTTAATAAATGCTTTAATTGATGACGGCAAGAAAATTATAAGCTATCCAATTAGAGAATATTGGTTAGATATTGGTCAGCATGACGATTACAAGAAAGCCCAAGAAGCTGTAAAACATATTAAATTTTAGAGACTTTAAGTTATATCTAATTTTAAATCTTTTATACTCCTAATGTTTTAAAAAGCTCAGTTTTCATTTTAAAAGATTAGCCTTGTGTCGTATCTTTGCACAGCTAAAAAAACGGTATTTTTTTCAATTAATTTGAAGAACTTCTGTTGATTCAATTATCATATGAACCATAAACAAGCTTTAAAACACAATATTTTTAAATACATCACACAATCTGCTGAAGAATTACAAGTAGATAGTTACGTAATTGGTGGTTTTGTGCGCGATTATTTACTAGAACGTGGCGATGCTAAAGACATCGATGTGGTTGCTGTTGGTAGCGGAATTGAATTAGCTAAACAAGTGGCTAAAAACTTACCTAACCAACCTAAAGTTCAGGTTTTTAAAACCTACGGAACAGCAATGTTACGTTACGATGATATTGAAATAGAATTTGTTGGTGCACGTAAGGAGAGTTATAATGAAGATAGCAGGAATCCTATTGTTGAAAACGGAACACTAGCTGACGATCAAAACCGAAGAGACTTTACTATTAACGCTTTAGCACTAAGTTTAAATGAAAACAATTTTGGTGAGTTATTAGACCCTTTTAATGGTCTTAACGATTTAGACAAAGGCATAATTCGCACACCTTTAGATGCAAATATTACATATAGTGATGATCCGCTAAGAATGATGCGTGCCATAAGATTTGCAACCCAATTAAATTTTAAAATTGAAGATGCTTCGCTTAAAGCCATTTCTGATAATAAGGAGCGTATTAAGATTATTACTAAAGAACGTATAGTAGTTGAACTCCATAAAATTCTTGAAAGTAAAACACCTTCTATTGGTTTTATTCATTTAGAAAAAACAGGCCTTTTAAAATATATTCTTCCAGAATTAACAGCTTTAAAAGGTATTGACGAGATTGAAGGTCAAAGACACAAAGACAATTTCTATCACACTTTAGAAGTTGTAGATAATATCGCAAAAACTACGGACAACCTATGGTTGCGGTGGGCAGCTTTATTACATGATATAGGAAAAGCACCAACTAAAAAGTTTCATAAAAAAGTGGGTTGGACGTTTCATGCGCATGAATTTGTAGGCTCTAAAATGGTTTACAAATTATTTAAGCGTTTAAAAATGCCATTAAATGATAAGATGAAGTTTGTTCAGAAAATGGTGTTTATGAGTTCTAGACCAATTGTTTTAGCATCAGATGTTACAGATTCCGCTGTAAGACGTTTGGTTTTTGATGCTGGCGATTATGTAGAAGATTTAATGACACTTTGTGAAGCAGATATCACAACTAAGAATCCAAAAAAATTCAAAAAATATCATAATAATTTTCAGAAGGTTAGAGATAAAATTGTTGAAGTAGAAGAACGAGATCAGGTACGTAATTTTCAACCACCAGTTACAGGTGAAGAAATTATGAAAACATTCAACTTAAAACCTTCAAGAGAAATAGGATTAATTAAAGAAGCGATAAAAGAAGCTATTCTGGAAGGCGAAATTCCTAACGATCATGAAGCTGCTTTTGATTTAATGTTGAAAAAAGGTATAGAACTGGGACTTAAAACCTCGTAAAGATGATTGAGCTTATTAGAACAAATTCAGATAATTCAGATTTTAGATTTCTAGTAAAGCAACTTGATGCGTATTTAAAAATTACCGATGGCGATGAGCATGAATTTTATAATCAGTTTAATTCTATAAAATCACTAAATCATGTTGTTATTGCCTACTTAGACGGAAAACCTTCTGGATGTGGTGCTTTTAAACATTTTAATGATAATAGTGTTGAAGTTAAACGAATGTTTACAACTATTAAAACAAGAGAAAAAGCCATTGCTACTAGAGTTTTAACTGAATTAGAATGCTGGGCTAATGAATTAAATTATTCTTCATGCATACTAGAAACAGGAGTGCGTCAAAAAGAAGCAATTCAGTTTTATAAAAAAAATGATTATCAAATTATCGCAAACTATGGTCAATATAAAGGTGTTGAAAATAGTTTGTGCTTTGAGAAAAAAATAAAAAGATGAAAAAAGAGAACAAGGCTGTCATCTATTGGCTACTCACAGGTTGCATTTTAATCTTCGTTATGGTTGTTGTTGGAGGCATCACTAGGTTAACACATTCAGGATTATCAATTTCTAACTATAAATTAATTTCTGGTACTATTCCTCCAATGAATGAGGTAGAATGGAATGAAGCCTTTGAGCTTTATAAACAATACCCAGAATATCAGAAACTTAATAATCATTTCACAATTGAAGAATTTAAAGATATCTATTTCTGGGAATGGATTCACAGAGTGATTGGTCGTTTTATTGGCTTGGTCTTCTTTATTCCGTTTGTATATTTCTTAATTAAAAAACGCCTTTCTAAGTCAACGATAAAAAAAGCTACAATTCTTTTAATAATGGGAGGGTTTCAAGGCTTTTTGGGATGGTACATGGTAAAATCTGGTTTGGTAGATAGACCAGACGTTAGTCATTATAGATTAGCAGCGCATTTAACCACTGCATTTTTAACCTTTGCTTATACATTTTGGGTCGCTTTAGATTTAATATTTCCTGATAAAAAAATCATTGATAGAAAACTTCGAAATTTTATAAGAATTAGTTTAGTTGTACTAGTTATTCAAATTATATACGGAGCTTTTGTTGCTGGTTTAGATGCAGGATGGATTCATAATCATTGGCCATTAATGAATGAAGGCAAATGGATACACGAAACCGTTTTTATAGAACAAAACCCAACGTACCTCAACTTTTTTGAAGGTAAAAGTGGTGTTCAATTTGTACATAGAACCTTGGCCTATATTGTGGCAATTTTAATACTTGTAATTTGGTATAAAGGAAACAGAATCGCAACAACACCAAACCAAAAAAGAGGAATAAATGCACTTTTAATTATGGTTGGTATTCAATTTTCTTTAGGTGTTTTAACTCTTATTTTGGCTGTACCAGTTTGGCTAGGTGTTTTACATCAGGTTGGTGCATTCATTTTGTTAAGTGCTATGATATTTACTTTACATCGTTTTAGTAAATAAATATTTTTCAAGTTGTACAGAACTAAATAGTTGAACCACTTTAACTGTAATAAATCAACTCTAAAAAAAGCCAAAATTGTTAGTGACAATTCACAAAATAAGTGTCTTATATTTTTAACAAAGCTGCAATAGAATTTGGGATTTAGTTCTTGCTATTTAGAAATAGGAAACCCTATCTTTGCAAAATAATTTTTCAACAATGATTTACAGATTTAGAATTATCCTAGATAATGATACCGAAGATGATGTGTTTCGCGATATTGAGATTCGTGAAACTGACACTATGGAAGATTTGCATAATGTAATTACACAATCTTTCGGGTTTGATGGTATGGAAATGGCCTCTTTTTATATGAGTGATGAAGAGTGGAATCAAGGCGAAGAAATATCTATGATGGATATGAGTGAAGCTGGTAATGAAGTAAAAATGATGAGTACTACTATCATTAAAGACATGATTCACGAGGCATCTACACGCTTAATCTACTTATACGATTTTATGAATATGTGGACATTTTATGTAGAATTAGGTGAAATTGTTGAGGAAGCAGAAGGAACTGATTATCCTAACTTAATGTACGTGCATGGACAAATACCAGATGAAGCTCCAGAAAAAACTTTTGAAGCCGAAGAAGACGATGATATTTACGGTGATTTTGAAGACGATATAGATATGGATGACTATGACAATCTAAATTTTGATGAAAATTGGAACTAGTCAATTACTTATCATTTATAAAAATAAAAAGTATGCCTCAGATAGATATTTGAGGCATACTTTTTTTTTTGTATCTAACTTAACGTAAACCAACACCTTCATAATTTCGTTTTACAAAATCGAGAGCGTGTTTTAGAATTTCTCCCATATTCTTACTTCTTTTAAAATTGACATCGTGCGTATAATTAAAGATCTGTCCTTTAATCATATCGATATGCTTTTCAATTGAAATTTCATCATTCTCCATACAATCTAGCAATCGCCTTAATCGGTTTTTATAACTAATCATTCGTTTTGCCACAATAGAACGTTCTTCAATTTTATATTGGTCTACTGATTCTTTTTGAATCTTTTCTTTTACCAATTCTACCATTTTAAAATTCTCTTTAAAGAACTGTGGTCTGTATATTTTTAAATTTCCTTCATAAGATTGCTGATCAAAATCTATGGCTCTAATTCTGAAGACAACTTGATCAAAATCATGAATAGGTACAAAGACATAATTGTAAGAACGCATATCTCCCAATAGCCTAATCATACAACGTTCATTAAATTTCACGAATTCTTTTGCTATCTGAGATTTCTCTGAAGAACTACAATCTGGCAACATGTTTTTTATAAATTCATCTCCTGGAATTCCCGCTATGTGTTCTTCTATTAAAGTTTCTTTACAAACTAAAAAGTTTAAACTGTGCGGCGACAACATATGCTCTAATTCTAAGCCATATATACGCGACGCATCTGCTGTTTTAATATAGAAATACGTATAGTTATCATTTAAAATATTTCTCACTTTTACTCTAAAGGGCTTTGAATTCCCGAAGGTGCAAAAATCAATAGCATCTACACTTAAATATTTTAAAATCCCTTCGCTACCATCAGATACTAAGCTAGAATAAACACGCTTAAGACTTAAGTCAATTTCATCACGTTCAAAATCATTATAGTAAACACGAACCCAAAGTGTATCCTCATCATTTTTATCATAAACCACAATAGAACCTTGAAATCTCAGTAAATCATCGTAGTAAATTGGCAAATTTATATTTCTTCTATAATGCGTTAAATACGAATCGAGTTTAGAAGAAATTGGGTAGCATGGTTTCTTTTTCGATATTTTTAAATCTTCATTCATTTTCTAAATTTAAGGGTTTTCTGTAAAATATTGTAACAAATAAAAGCTTCATTCGTCTTACGTACATAACCAATCAATATCTTATAGTTTTTTGTCTCATTTCAGAGGATTATAGGTATTTTAAAACCAATCATTTTGGAACCAATCCTTACAATTAATAATCTCACAAAGAAATTTGGCTATTTAACAGCTGTAAAAGACTTAAGTTTTACAATAAACAAAGGCAATGTATACGGTATTTTAGGACCTAATGGAAGTGGAAAATCAACCACTTTAGGTATCGTATTAAACGTAGTCAATAAAACTCAAGGCGAATTTCACTGGTTTGATGGGAATATTTCAACACACGATGCCCTGAAACAAGTTGGAGCCATAATTGAGCGACCTAACTTTTACCCTTATATGTCTGCGGAACAAAACCTAAAATTAGTTTGCCGTATTAAAGGTGTTGATTATAGTAAAATTGACGAAAAATTAGATGTTGTAGGTTTACTCGACAGAAAAACGCACAAGTTTAAAACTTATTCTTTAGGTATGAAACAACGTTTAGCTATTGCCTCTGCTCTACTCAATGATCCTGAAATTTTAATTTTAGATGAACCAACAAATGGTTTAGATCCTCAAGGTATTCATCAAATTCGTCAAATTATAAAAGATATTGCTGCTGATGGAACTACAATTTTACTGGCATCGCATTTATTAGATGAAGTAGAAAAAGTATGTTCTCATGTGGTTGTTTTAAGAAAAGGAGAAAAATTATATTCTGGTCGTGTAGACGAAATGATTAATAGTCATGGCTTCTTTGAATTAAAGACTGAAAAACATCAAGAATTAGTCTCAATTTTAGATGCACATCCTAATATTGAAAAAGTAAAGGAAGAAGGCGAGTTAATAACTGCATTTTTAAACCAGCCTATGTCAGCTTCAGATTTCAACAAATTAATGTTTGATAAAGGTATTTTGCTATCGCATCTTGTGAAAAGAAAAGAAAGTTTAGAAGAGCAATTTTTACAATTAACGGACAGCCAAGAAAACTAATCCAAAATTATTTTAACACCTCATTGATCACTGCATTTTTCACAGAATAAATTAAGGTTAAAATGAGAATAATTAAAAACCACCACTAATAAACCAACCAATCCATATGTTACGTCTTATACAACTCGAATTACAAAAACTTTGGCTAAATAGAGCTA
The DNA here is from genome assembly GCF_045765065.1 of Winogradskyella sp. 4-2091. Taxonomy (NCBI): domain Bacteria; kingdom Pseudomonadati; phylum Bacteroidota; class Flavobacteriia; order Flavobacteriales; family Flavobacteriaceae; genus Winogradskyella; species Winogradskyella sp. 4-2091. The sequence goes on along the minus strand of NZ_JBJKOD010000001.1, from coordinate 502,984 downwards.
GTAAAGTTTTAATTATAATTTCATTTATATTACCATTTACGGTACTTATACTTTCGTCTATAAAAATTAATTTCTTTGGTTTCTTTACTTTAGAGCTAGGTGAACTTGGGATTTTTAATTTTCCTATTATTTGGCATATAACAACCTTTTTTGCTGCCCAATTTAAATTCTTCTTTGCGATTGTTGTTGTCAGTATGATTGGTAATGAATACAGTAACAAAACTCTAAAACAAAACTTAATTGATGGCTTAAGTAAAAAGGAATTTATCCTTTCTAAATTCTATACCATTGTATTTTTCTCTGTTTGCGCAACCATACTTATTGGATTAGCGACTTACTTTATTGGTTTATACTATTCAAGTTACACAGAAGCATCCATTGTATTTAGAGAAGTAGAATTTTTACTTGCTTATTTTGTAAAACTAGTTGGTTTCTTTAGCTTGTGTTTATTTTTAGGCATGTTAGTAAAACGTTCTGCATTTGCATTAGGATTTTTATTCTTGTTATTCATTACTGAAAGTATATCTTATGGCTTAATGAAATGGAAGCTAACAGATTCTATAGCAGATAGTATTTATAATTTTATGCCATTGCAATCCATGTGGAATCTTATCAACCAACCTATTCAGCGCATTGCCATGACCAAATTCCCTGAAAAAACGGACATGATGTATGACTACGCTGTGCATTGGTATGAGATTGCTATTGTATTAGGTTGGACAGCCATTTTTGTCTTTTTATCGTATCGATTATTAAAAAAGAGAGATTTGTAATAGCTTTAACAGTGTTGCATTACAATGTTTCAATGTTAAAAATTAGGAGTTTATTAGTTCTAGTTGTTATATTGTATGCGTTATACTAATTGAATTGCTAATTAGTATAAATTACAGGTTAAGCTCTTATGAAAAAGATCTATTTAGTTTTTATTTTTATAATTACTAGTGTCCCATTATTTGCTCAAAATGAAGCGTCATTTTGGTATTTTGGGCAATATGGTGGCTTGCAATTTAATGCTGAAAACGGATCTGTAACCGCATTAACTAATGGACAAATAAACACCTTAGAAGGTTGTACCTCAATCTCTGATGCTGAAGGTAATTTACAATTCTATTCTGATGGAAGAACCGTTTGGAACAGTAATCATCAAGTAATGTCTAACGGCAACTATGCATTTGGCACTGGACTTTTAGGAGACCCATCAAGTACATCTTCAGGTCTTATTGTTCCAAAACCAGAGGATCCGACAAAATATTATTTGTTTACAGTAGATGAGCCTCACCATGATAATGCAAGTGCATATCCAAATCAATTTGTTGGTACATATGATCAAGGTGGTACTGTGCCAGGACAAGACGATGGTTTTAATAATGGGTTTAACTATTCCTTAATAGATATGTCACTAAATGGTGGATTAGGTGATGTAGATGCTATTGAAAAAAACGTACATTTAGTTACATACGATCCTTCGTCAACTTTAGAAATTCAATATAAATGCTCTGAAAAAATCACGGCAGTTAGAGCAGAAGATTGTACGTCGTTTTGGGTAATTACACATTTCGGAAATAAGTTCTATTCCTTTAGAGTAGATGTTAATGGTGTAAACACAACACCTGTTATATCTACAGTTGGTCCTAATATTCCTATTGAAGGTTACAGACGAAACTCTTTAGGTTATTTAAAAGCTTCTCCCGATGGATCAAAAATAATTGCAGCTAATTTTGGTAGAGCAACCATAGCTGCAGGAAATGCACCTGGAAGTGTAGACTTGTTTGATTTTAATAACGAAACTGGTGTTATCTCTAACCATATTGAACTCTATGGACCTCAAAATAACAATAGTCCTTATGGTGTAGAATTTTCTGCTGAAAACAGAAAAGTATATGCAACTATAAGCGAAGGTGCTGGTGGAGCAGGCACTAGTCACGTTATGCAATGGGATTTAGAAAGTTCTGATATTATAAATTCTATGCAGATCATTCATTCTTCAACTCAAATGACTGCAGGTGCGTTGCAGTTGGGTATTGATAGACGTATTTATAGAGCACAACTTAGTTATACTGGCAATGATAATATTTCAGATTATTTAGGTGTTATTTCAAATCCAGAAGCAGACGCTACAGATGTCAATTATAATCAACAAGGCGTTTTACTCGATATTTTAGGTTCAAACGTCAATAAAAGTAGAATTGGCTTACCTCCTTTTATTCAATCTTTATTTAATTCTGAAATAGATATCATTCAAAATGGTATTAGTACTACAGAATTAAAACTATGCACCAATGACTCTTACACTTTACAGGCGGAAGATATCGCTGGCGCAGATTATTATTGGTCTTTTAATGACGTGGCTTTAACTGAAACCACTTCGCAATTATTTGTGGACACACCTGGTTATTACGAAGTATATATTGAACCTAACAATGGAAATTGCCCAATTGAAGGTAGTGCTGTTGTTGGTGTTTTTGATATCCCTGTCGCCAATTCCCTCACTGATATCGATGTTTGTGATAATTCTACTAATGATGGATTTCAAGATTTTAATTTTATAGACAAAGATTCTGAAGCGTTATTAAACCAAGATCCTACAATATATAATGTGCAATATTTTGCATCTATAGATGACGCCAATTCTAGAGAGAATAGACTAACTTTTCCTTATAGTAATACTGCCAATCCACAAACGATTTTTGTACGTGTGGAAAATACAGAGAATCCAAATTGCTATGATATTAATTCTTTTACTGTTGAGGTCTTTAGTAATCCAGAATTTTCAGATTTAAATGACATTGTAATTTGCGATAATCTAAACGATCCAATTGATGGTATTGGCACTGTGAATTTTCAAGATTTAATGCCTTCAATATTTGGAGAACAAGATGTTGCTGATACTATAATTTCATTTCACACTTCACAAGACGACGCTGACTCTAACGCTTCTGCATTACCTGTTAATTATAGTAATACAACAGCTTTTGAAGAAGAAATTTATGTAAGAATAGAAAATAGTCAGAATGAAGATTGTTATATTACATTAAGCTTCTTGTTGCAGGTAAATCCTATTCCTGTAGCAAATAATATTTCTATTATCCAATGTGATGAAGATGGAATTCCTGAAGGTTACACCCTAATCAATTTAAATAATCATTTAGACGAAATCACAAACAATATTCAAGGTTCTATTGTTTCGTTCTACGTATCTCAATCCGACGCATTAAACCAAGAAAATGCTATAAATGCAGATGCCTTTGAGAATTACTATAATCCGCAAACGATATACACCAGAGTAACTAATACAGAATCTGATTGTATAAATTTCAGTGAAATAACTTTAGAAGTAAGCACAACATCTACTCTTAATACAAGCTTAGAACTTTGTGATTCTGATGGCACAGAAGATGGATTTATGACCTTTAATTTATCTGAAGCTAGTGATGCTGTATTGCTTCAAACAACTTCTGATGTGAATTTGACCTATTACGAAACCTATGAAAATGCCTTGTTAGAAATTAATCCACTGAATAATTCTTTTACAAATACAATAGCTTTTAATCAAACCATATTTGGTCGTGTAGAAAATAATAACAATTGTTATGGAATTAGTGAAATTGACCTAACCGTTTTTAGTTTACCAAATATTGAAACAGAATTTGAAACCATATATTGCGTCAATACTTTTCCTGATACCATTGTTTTAAATGGCGGAATTCAAGACGATTTACCAAACAACTATTATTATCTGTGGTCAACAGGAGAAACGACTTCCGAGATTGAAATTAATGAAGCAGGTAATTATTCAGTTAGAGTCACTAATACAAATGGTTGTTATAAAGATAGAACGATAACTGTTTTACCATCAATAGATGCCTCTATTACAAATATTGAAGTTACAGACGCAACACAAAACAATACTATTACTGTTTTTGTAAGTGGTTCAGGCGATTATGAATACGCTTTAAATAATGAATTAGGACCATACCAAGATAGTAGCACTTTTGAAAACGTCTTACCAGGCTTACATACCATCTACGTAAGAGACAAAAACGATTGTGGTATTACCGAAGAATTAATTTCAGTAATTGGTTTTCCTAAATTTTTCACACCAAATAATGATACCATTAACGATTACTGGCAGGTTTATGGTATTACAGAACAGTTTCAATCAAATTCAATTATATATATCTTTGACAGATACGGAAAACTCCTAAAAGAACTAGATCCATTAAGTCCTGGTTGGGACGGTAATTACAATGGTTTTAAAATGCCAGCAAGTGATTATTGGTTTAAAGTTACATTAGAAGATGGCCGTGTTTTCAGAAATCATTTCACATTAAAACGATGACCCGAAATTTTACCACTTTTTTTAAATCTACACTAACTATTACCATAACGTTTATTTTCAACTTTATGGTATTTGCACAACAACCAAACGATTGCCAGTTTGCCGTAACGGTTTGCGGAAATTCTGACTTTACTTTAGACGTTAATGGCTCAGGCACGCAAGAACTGAATAGCTCAAACTCATGTTCCGGACAAGAAAACAATAGTATTTGGTTGAAGGTTAATATTGCTACAGATGGTACATTGGCGTTTACATTGACACCAGGTAGCAGTAGTATAAATGAAGATTATGACTTCTTTATTTTTGGACCAAATGCAAGTTGTGGTAATATAGGACAAGCAATTCGTTGCTCCACAACAAATCCTGCTGCGGCAAACCAAGGCAATAATCTTACAGGATTAAATACTACAGATCCCGCTACCAATGAAGGACCTGGTGCTGATGGTGATAGTTTTGTTAGCGCAATAGATGCTCTTGCTGGTGAAAGCTATTTTATTGTTATTGATAGACCTATCGGAAATAGTCCCTTTTCTATAAATTGGACAGGAACAGCAACCTTTCCTGAAGGTCCATCAAATCCGTTATTGTCTAACCCTAATTCTACTATTTTACCTAACATAAATATTTGCGATGATCTTGCACCTTATGACGATACTATTAGAGAATTTGATTTAAGTCAACTATCACAAGATATAATTAATGGTGAAGGAGATGTTTCAGTGAGTTATCATTTATCTGAAAGTGATGCTAATATCAATGCAAATGCCTTAGGCGATGTATTTAATAATACTACTAGTAGTCAAAACATTTTTGTAAGAATAGAAAATACAACTACAGACTGCTTTATCATTAACAATTTTACGTTAAATGTAACAGCATTAACAAACTTTAACCAGCCTAATGATTACGAAATTTGTGACAATGACACAGATGGCAATGATCAAAATGGACTAGCTACTTTTGATTTTAATAACGTAAGCCAAGAAATTATTGAAGGAATTAATAATATTAATTATGATATTAGCTATTATTCATCTCAAGCTAATGCCGAATCATTAACCTCTCCTCTACCGCTCATTTACACAAATACTGCACCTGGATCTACAGAAATATTTGCAAGAATTGAAGACTTAGATCTTGGATGCATAGGATTTACCTCATTTAATGCTACTGTATTGGCGAAACCAATTGCAAATGACGTTTCACTTATTCAGTGTGATGAAGACGGAATTCCAGAAGGCTATACCATTTTCAATTTGACCGAAGCTGCTGTAGATATTACTAATAACATTTCTGAAACTACAATTGAATTTTACCTATCTCAAGTAGATGCAGAAAATCAAAATGATCCTATAGATGGAACTTCATTTGAGAATTTTTTCAATCCTCAAATAGTATATGCAAGGGTAACTAATACTAACAGTGGCTGTGTAAATTTTAGTGAAATATCGTTGGAAGTAAGTACAACTTCATCCAATAACGCCAGTATAGAACTATGCGACACAGATGGCTTAGAGGACGGTTTTATGGAATTTGATTTAGATACTATTAATAACGATGTTTTAGCAGGTATACCATCTGACTTAATCTTAACCTATTATGAAACATATCTAGATGCCTTAATTGAGACCAACCCTTTAAATAATTTATATACCAATACTGTAGCTTACAATCAAACCATTTATGCACGTGTAGAAAACTCAAATGCTTGTTACGGTATAAGTGAAATTGAGCTTTCGGTTTATGAGTTACCGAATATAGAAATATCAGATGAAAGAATTTATTGCGAAAATCTTGCGCCATCAACTACAACCTTAACTGGTGGAGTAATCAATGATATCCCGAATAACTACAGCTATTTATGGTCAACAGGTGAAACAACTACTGAAATTGAAGTAGATGCTCCAGGAACGTACACTGTGAGTGTTACAAATTCATTTGGATGCTCCAAGGATAGAACAATAACTGTGGTAGCTTCAAATATTGCTACAATAACCAGTATTGAGGTTGAAGATGGTTTACAGAATAACACTATTACAATTTTAGCAAGTGGTAATGGTGGAAATTATGAATATGCCTTAAACGATATTAACGGTCCTTACCAAAACTCTAATATTTTTAACAATGTGCTTGCTGGTCTTTACACTGTTTATGTTAGAGATAAAAATAATTGTGGTATCGCAGATCAACTAGTTTCAGTTATTGGTTTTCCAAAATTTTTCACACCAAATAACGATACTGAAAACGATTTTTGGCAAGTCAGTGGTGTATCAACTCAATTTCAATCGAATTCTGATATTTTTATCTTTGATCGCTATGGGAAACTTATAAAAAAACTAGATCCATTGAGTGCAGGTTGGGATGGCACCTATAATGGTGCTCAATTACCAACTAATGATTATTGGTTTAAAGTTAAACTTGAAGACGGAAGAACTTTAACAGGACACTTTACTTTAAAACGCTAAAGCCTATCAAATATCTAAAATATAAAGAATACACCATCTTGAATAAATGCAACTTAATATTAATTTACTTATTAATTGGTGCAACACTACCATTAATGGCGCAAGATATTTCTTTGTATCAGCAATTTAATGGAAGATATGATTACACTGCCATTGGCAATACTATGAATACTGAAGAAAATGGATTGGGAACCTCCTGCTCAATTCTTACCTCATCTTCCGCTAATTTTAATCTAGAGAGTGATCAAACTATAGTTGCAGCCTATTTATATTGGGCAGGTTCGGGACTTGGAGATTTAGACATTTCATTAAATGGAATTGCTATAAGTGCAGAGCGCTCGTTTGAAGATTCATTAGATCCAAACCGCGTATTTTTTGCCGCATTTGCAGATGTCACCTCCATTATCTCAACTCAAGGAAATACAGAATATACAGTTTCAGATTTTGATTTAAACAGTGTCATCTCAACGTACTGTCCTACAGGAACGAATTTTGGTGGTTGGGCAATTACTATTATTTACGAAGATCTAAGCTTACCTCTTAATCAGTTAAATGTATATGATGGATTACAAAGTGTACCTACCTTTTTAAATATAAATTTAGACAACCTGAATGTACTAGATAATGAAAATGCAAAAATAGGATTTGTTGCTTGGGAAGGTGATAGTGGGATTTCTGTAAACGAACAACTTACTATTAATGGTAGTGTAATAAGTAACTTCCCATTAAATCCTGCAAATAATGCTTTCAACGGTACAAACTCATTTACAGGAGCTTCAAATCTATATAATATGGATATTGATGTATATAATATTCAAAATAATATAAATATTGGTGATACGTCTGCAACTATTCAGCTAACCTCTGGTCAAGATTTTGTTATGATTAATAACATAATTACTGTGTTGAATAGTCAATTACCTGATGCAACATTAACAACTGAAGACTATATTGTGAATTGTGGTAACAACACCATTGAGCTGAATTATACCGTTTATAACAACAATAGTACAGCCACTTTGCCAGCCAATACACCAATTGCATTTTATTACAACGATATACTTTTAGGACAAAGCGAAACCCAGAATATTATAGCAATAAACGGAAGTGAAAGTAATTCTGTTTTATTAACACTTCCTGATGATATTGATTCTAGTGTTACAGTGGTCGCCATTGTTGATGATGATGGTACAATGAATGGTATAATTACAGAAACAAATGAAGATAATAACATAACTACATTTAATGTTGATTTACTTTTAATACCCGAAATAACAACCCTTCCATTACTTATTGGTTGTAATGAAGGCTTTGAAACCTCATCTTATAATTTATACGATGCTTTTTTAGGGATAGACTATGAAGAAAGCGATCTCTCATTTTTTACTACGCTCGAGGATTTAGAAGCCAACATGCTTCCTATTTTAATCCCGTCAGATTATACTAATAGTTTTAATCCCGAAACTATTTATGCGCGTATGGACAGTCCTCCTTGTTATGAAATTTTTCAATTCAACCTAACCACAGAAAATTGTCCTCCTTATATTCCGCAGGGATTTTCACCAAATAATGACACACATAATGATTGGTTTAATATTCAAGGGTTATATGATATTTTCACTGAACACGAATTGCAAATCTATAACCGTTACGGCGATTTAATTTTTGAAGGAAATAATTCAAAACCTTGGTTCGGCAAAATAAATAGAGGGCTTAATAATATCGGAAGTATTGTGCCTGTTGGTACATATTATTATATCTTAAATTTAAATGACTCAAATTTTCAACCAATGATGGGTTGGGTTTACGTAAATTATTAAAACTGTTAAAATTTTAGGTCGTTCACCTTATTTTTTTGGAATTAAGTATATGTTATTATACTTTTAAACACGTCAGTATGAATTCAATACTATTTCCCTCTTCATTTTTTTAACTTCCCTCTTGATTTTGATTGAAATATAATTAGCATTGTTAGATATTTCTCACAAAAAAAATTAAACAAAAAATTATCAATTCTATTTTAGATCCTAATTTTTGTAGTTTGATTCTCTCATTTAAGTCATAAAATCGTGAAAAATGTTAACATTTAACGTATTTCAACGTATTTTTTTGTATTTCATCTTTTTTAGTTCTACTTTTCGGCCATAATAAAGAACGTGTATCAGTCGACCCCAAATCACTCTACACCAGAACTTTTAAACTTAACCGAAACTAAATGACTTATTTAAATCGCTCCCTCTGCTTATTTATGGGCTTAATTTGTGGCATTTCATTTGCACAACAAGTTACCGTAGATAATTCAGTTTCACCACAAGACTTAATACAAAACACACTAATACAAGGTTGTGTAGAAGTCTCAAACATTTCGTCACCTTCAAACGGAACATCTATCGGTATAGGTAGTTACGGTTACTTTGAAAAAGGCGCGTCCGATTTCCCCTTTGAAAACGGAATAGTGTTAACCACAGGTAATGCCAATGCTGCTGGAAACGGACAGAATAATGACATCTTAAACGATGGCGACGAGACCTGGCTTACTGATAGTGATCTCGAAACAGCCTTAGGTATTTCTGGTACAGTCAATGCTACTTCCATTGAGTTTGATTTCATTTCCATATCCAACCAAATTCAGTTTAATTACATCTTAGCATCCGAAGAGTATTTTGGAAACTTTCCATGTGAATATTCAGATGGATTCGCATTTTTAATAAGACAAAGTGGAACGAGCGATCCTTACACCAATATTGCGTTGGTGCCTGGTACATCAATACCAGTTAATACCAATACTGTACACGATGACATTGTTGGTTTCTGTGATGCTTCAAACGAAGAATATTTTGAAGGCTACAATTTGGGAGATACAAATTATAACGGAAGAACAACAGTACTTTCTGCAACTGCGGCAATACAACCTAATGTGCAATACCAAATAAAATTAGTTATTGCTGATCAAACAGATAAAAATTACGATTCGGCTGTATTTATAGAAGGTAACAGTTTTGATGCTTCAGTCGATTTAGGAGACGATATTACAACCTGTGCAAATAGTGCAGTTTTAAATGGAAATATTCAAAATACTAATGCGACATATTCTTGGTTTTTAAACAATGTTGAAATTCCAGCAGAAAATCAATCAACTTTAACAGCTATTGCTTCTGGTAACTATAGAGTTGAAATTTCATTACCTCTAGCAGGCAGTTCTTGTGTAATTGAGGATGATATTAATATTACCCTAAATTCTACGCAAACATCAGAGCCTATTACAGATTTTGCTTTATGTGATGATATTAGTAATGACGGTGTAGAAACTTTTGATTTAACTACAAAAGACGCAGAAGTTATAGATTCAGTTCCTGCCTCTACCTATGCAATTTCTTATCACTATTCTGATACAGATGCTATTAGCAATGCCAATGCCATAAATAGTCCGATTCAAAATATTGGAAATCCACATACAATTTATGTAAGAATTGAAGATACGGTTAATGGTTGTTTAGCTTATTCATCTTTTGATTTAATTGTTAATTCTAAACCAATTATCACTAATCCTACGCCTTTAGAAATATGCGACGACCAATCAGGTAATGGTACTACAGCAATGGATTTAAATGCATTAAAAGATTCTGAAATCACTTTATCTCAAGACAACCTTATTGTTACTTACCATAGTTCTGCTAGTGATGCATCAGCAGGTGTCAACGCTTATCCTATGCCATATACCAACACTAATCCAACAGAACAGTTATTTGTTAGTGTACAAAATTCTGAAACCGGTTGTATTAGTACTACAACTTTAGATATTTCTGTTTTAGAAAGCCCTGTACTGAATATGGAACCTCACTATATTGATGCTTGTGATTCCGATCACGATGGTTTTGCAGATTTTGATTTAACATCAATAATCCCTGAAGTTCTCGAAGGACTAACTGATGTATCGGTTACATTTCATGAAACTCAAGAAGATGCTGATACTGGAGATAACCCTATATTAAATGATGCCAATTACCAAAACAGCAATATTGACGAGCAAGTTGTTTATATCAGAGTGGTTAGTGACAATTCTAATTGTTACTCGGTGGCTCCAATAGAAATACATACCAACCTATTACTTACAGGTACAGAAATTGATGACATCACTCTATGTGATTTTGCAGACGATGGTACTGAAGACTTTCATTTTAATGACATTACTATAAATTTCGTAAATAATATTGAAGGTGTTACTGTTCATTATTTTGAAACTGAAACTCAAAGAGATAATGATGTTAATGAAATTAACCCAGACATACCATACGCTAACCAGAGTAATCCTCAAACGATATTTATAATCTTGAGAAAAGATGGCTGTGAGGAAGTTTCTGAATTTGATTTAATATTAAATCAAATTCAAACCTTTGATTCTATCGTAAGTACAACCGTTTGTGATGAAGATCAAGATGGCTTTACTACAACAGACTTGTCTACACTAGATGATGCCGTAACAGATGGTCAAGAAGGTTTTAACGTTAGTTATTACCCAACAGAACAAGATGCAGAAGATAACACCAATGTATTACCAAATTTTTATACTAATACAACAAATCCTTTTACCTTATATCCTAGAATAACTTCGGGAGAAACAGGTTGTTACGACACAAACTCCTTTGAAGTTACTGTTTTACCTGCTCCTGAAAGTGAAACACCAGATCAAATAATTATTTGTGATGCAGATAGAGATGGTTTTTCTGTAATTAATTTAAATAATAGTATTCCTACTTCTATATTAGCAACACCTAACAGAAGTGTTACTTTTCATAACACATTATCTGACGCTCAATTAGACGAAAATGCTATATCTAGTGTATCTAACTATAATGCACAAACTGAAATCGTTTTAATGCGTGTTGAAAATACAAATACGGGTTGTTACGCAATCGAAGAATTAGATGTTATCGTTAATACATTGCCATTTGTTGGTGATTTAAGTAACTACGTCAATGAGCTTACTTTTTGTGAAGATAACTCAGATGGTTTTGGTGAATTCATTTTTGAAAACAAAGATGAAGAAGCATTAAGTGGACAAACCGGTAAAGACGTTAGTTACTACATTAACCAAGCCGATGCTGATAATAAAACAAATGCTATAGATAAAACGAGTATCTACGAAAACGTAACAAATCCACAAGAAATATACGTAAGAATTGATAACACTACAGATGAGTCTTGTTATACAACGTCTTCATTCACTATTGAAGTTGGTACAAATCCTATATATAATGAACCAACAAACCTACTTGTCTGTGATGATAGTGTGGTAGATGGTTCTACAATGTTTGATTTTACCGATAAAATAACAGAGGTTTCTGCAGGCATTCCAGATATTCAAACTGTAAAGTTCTTTACATCTGAAGAGGATGCTGTAAATGATGTTAATGAAATTCCACTTCAATTTCAAAATACAGTAAATCCACAGCAAATTTATGTTCAAATAGATAATGGTACAATCTGTCAGTCTGTTACATCATTTGTTATAAATGTAATTAGAACGCCGGATGTTGCACCTGCAGATCCATTAATTGAATGTGATGATGATACAGACGGAACACTTCAATTTGATTTAACTTTTGCTCAATCAAACGTATTAGATGTAAGACAAGAAGATTTAGAATTCAGCTTTTTTGAAAACTTTGAAGATTCAGAAGCCAATATTAATGAAATTTCAAATCCTGAAAATTATACAAACACTTCAAATCCGCAAACGGTTTATATGACTGTAACTAACACCATTTCTAATTGTTATGTTACAACACCAATTGAACTAATTGTTAATCAGCCACCATTAATAAATGATTTCCAAGTATTTGATGTTTGTGCTAACGATGATCAGTTAGTAGATTTAACCGAAATTAACACAGTTGCTAGAGATACAAATTTCAATGTTATATTTAGTTATTTTGACAACGAAGCAGATGCCATAGCAAATACAAATGCTTTGGATACAAATTATACATATCAAACTAATTTTGATACGTTATTTGTGAGAACTGAATATAGCACAACGCACTGTTCTACATATTACGAGTTCAATATTAATGTAAATCCACTGCCAACAGCGGGTCAGCCAAATGACTTGGAAGCTTGTGATGATGATTTTGATGGTATTTTAGAATTTGATCTTTCTCAACAAAATTCTAGTGTTTTAGGTGGAAATAATTCTAATTCATTTAGTATTACATACCATAATTCCGAACTTAAGGCAAATGAAAAGACTTCGCCTTTAGAGCTTAATTATATGGCTATTGATAACGAAGTTATTTATGCACGTTTAGAGAATAATAGTACAGGTTGCTACGATATTACTAGTTTTACTGCTATTGTTCATCCATTGCCATTAGTTGATATTGGAGATCAAGTCATTTGTTTAGAAAGCGGTCCATTATTGGTTTCTGCAAATACAAATGTTGCTACAGATACATATTTATGGTCAACGGGAGAAGTTACACCAGAAATAGAAATAACAGATGTTGGAAACTACTCCGTAGAAGTAACAACACAATTTGGATGTGTATACACTGAATATTTTGGTGTGTCTGAATCAGAAACTGCAACAATAGAAACAACAGAAGTCGTTGATTTCTCTGATCCAAACAATATTACAGTTACAATAAGTGGTATTGGTGACTATTTGTATCAATTAGATGATTATGAACCTCAAGAATCTAATCATTTCGAAAATGTAGCTATGGGTTACCATACAGTAACGATAATAGATTTAAACGGTTGTGCAAATGTTACTAAAGAAGTACTAGTTGTAGATATACCAAAGTTTTTTACACCAAATTCTGATGGCTCTAATGATGCCTGGCATATTGTTGGGATTGAAACATTACCAGGTACCACTATAGACATTTTTGATCGCTATGGTAAGCTTATAAAACAATTAAATTCTAGTTCTGCTGGTTGGGACGGCTACTATAATGGAAACAAAATGCCAACTAGTGATTATTGGTTTATTGCACATGTACAACAAGGCTCAATTGCTTTTGATGTAAAAGGTCATTTCACTTTAAAACGTTAAGAAAACCATTACATTAATAAGTCGCTAAGCGTGCTATTAATTTCAGCAAACAATTATACAAACCCTCTAAAACAGAGGGTTTTTTCAGGCCTCATCCAAGTTAATTTACAACAATAAATGCTTTCCATAATACTTACTTAAACAAGTTAATAGATTATAGCCCAGTAAAAACCATATATTAGAATATTAAATGTAATCGCTCATTTTACGTTACATCGATAACAAACGATGTTTAACATCTTTTTGCATATCAAAAGTTGCAAGATGTTTATCTTTGCTGTCCCTTAAACAGAAAATGAAGAGATTAATCCTTTTTACTGCCTTAATAGTATCCCTATTTTCGTCTGCTCAAAATATAACAGTAGATAGTCAAACATATACAGCACAAGAACTCATAGAAAATATTTTAATTGATAGTGATTGTATTGAAAATGTTATTGTTACTAATATAGTAGGTGGCGATTTTGGAGGTAGTGATCAAAGTTACGGTTATTTTGATGCCACAGGAACTACATTTCCTTTTGAAAGCGGTATTGTTCTCAGTACTGGAAGGCTTTTAAATGTACCTGGACCAAATACAAGTTTAAGTGATGATGACGCTACAAATTGGGTTGGCGATAATGATTTAGAAAATGCACTCGCTGAAACAGGGACAATAAATGCAACAATATTAGAGTTTGAATTTACCTCAGTTGCCACACAAGTAAGTTTCAATTATATTTTTGCCTCTGAAGAATATCAAGAAAATAATTCTAACACCTGTTTATTCTCAGATTTATTTGGTTTTTTAATACGACCAGCTAGTAGTCAAGGCGCTTATGAAAATATTGCATTAGTACCAAATACCAATACACCAGTAAAGGTAACTACTGTAACACCTGGTGTACCTGGCGACTGCCCTCCTACTAACGAAACTTATTTTGGTAGTTTTAATGGTGCAGATGCACCTATTAATTTTAATGGGCAGACTGATGTATTGACAGCTACAGCTAATATTATTCCAAATGAAACCTACCATGTAAAATTAGTAATTGCCGATGAACACAACTTTAGATATGATTCTGCCGTATTTTTAGAAGCGAGTAGTTTTGAGTTATCTTCAGATTTAGGTCCTAATTTACTTATTGAAACTAGCAATGCCCTTTGTGAGGGAGAAACACTAGAATTAAATGCTACTCAAGAGGGTCAAAACATTTATAATTGGTATAAAGATAATGTCTTAGTTGAAACACAATCCGGAAATTGCTTCAATTGTGGCAAATATACAATTAGCGAAGCTGGTACTTATAACGTAGAAGTAACTTTAGATAATGGATGCCTGTCTTACGGTGAAATTGTTATTGAATATGCGACTTTACCAATTGGATTTGATTCTGTTTTAATAGAATGTGATCTTAACCAAGACGGAATTACTACATATAACTTGTTTGATGCTGCTATAAATTTAACCAATGGTAATCAAGATAATAATGTCTCAGCTTTTTTCTTATCTGAATCTGATGCAAGTCTAAACATAGATGCAATTACAAGCCCTGAAGCTTTTCAAAATTCAACACCTTTTCAAACGGTTTATGCAAGGTTAATAAACGATGCTAATTGTTATGCTATTGCAGAATTAGAATTACAAACCTCTAATAATATCATTGAAATTCCTAATTTAGAAAAATGTGATGGTATTGTAATAGATGGTATGGCTACTTTTAATCTTAATGATATTACAACGTCGATACAAGATCAAATTCCTACTGATGCATTCGCTACATTTTACGAATCTGAAATCGATGCGATTCTAGAGAATAACCCTCTACCTACAACATATACAAATAGCGTAATAGATTCACAAACCATTTACGTAAAAGTGAATAGCAATAGCCAATGTTATAGTATTTCTACAGTAAATTTAAATGTGTTATATACACCTATTCTAGAAGAAGATGAAACGGTATTCTATTGTATAAATGAAGGGCAAGTACCACTAACTATTTATGGTGGTGTACTCAACGATTTACCTAATAATTATTATTACGAATGGCTATTTAATGGCGTAATTACAGATATTGACACATTATTTTATGATGTTACTGAACCTGGTGTATATACAGTTGTTGTTACAGATCCTAATGGCTGTTCTTCTAGCAGAACAATTACAGTTTCACAATCTCAAATAGGCAGTATTGAAAGTGTAGATATTGAAGGTATAGCTCCAAATAACACCATTTCAATTTCTATTTCGGGAACAGGAGACTATGAAGTGTCATTAGATGATCCTGATGGTTTGTATTACGATGACAATCTTGTGTTTTCTAATGTCTCACAAGGGTTTCACACCATTTATATTAAGGATAAAAATGGCTGTGGTATTACAGAGGAAACTATTTCCGTCTTAGGATTTCCAAAATTCTTTACACCAAATGGTGATGATGATAATCCTGTATGGAAAGCTTTTGGCTCAGAACAGCAGTTTCAACTTATCTCTTCAATTGAAATATACAATAGATACGGTAAGTTAATTTCGCAACAAGTTACTTCTTTAGACGGTTGGGATGGTACTTTTAAGGGTAATGAAGTACCTAGTGATGATTATTGGTATATCGCTAATTTTGTTGATGGCTCAACTTATACAGGTCATTTTGCGTTAAAACGCTAATTAAAGATAAGTATTTCTTCATATTTTAAATTAAAGTGCCATTTCTCATAGTTTTATAAGGTATGTAACATTTTTTGTTACATATCAACGAGCGTTAAGTAACTGACATTCTTAATATTGCTGAATTATAATTCATTAAAAACGATTTTATTTCAATAAAAATTCGTAACATAGATTCAAGAATTTTTTAAACATAATTATCGTTTAAATTGATCAATCTAACCAATACAATTGAACACTATGAAGTATCATTTTCTTTTATGCTTGTTCCTATTTCAATATACTTCTTTTGCTCAGTCAGAGAATAGTGTAAAAGAATTATCCAAAAAAGATTCAATAACGTATTTAAAATTAAAGCAACAATTTGCAAAACATATTAATCCTAATCCTGATAGCTCATTAGTATATGCGTCTAAAATTAAAGCCTTTGGTTTAGAAAAAAATTATTCCGTTGGAATAGTTGAAGCGCCATATTTTAAGGCCTATTATTTCAGAAGAATGCAAAAGTTAGATTCCGCAATATTTTATTTCAATTTATCATCAAAATTAGCAAAGGAACATAATTATTTAAGAGGCATTGCGCTATCGCAAAACGGGCTATGTAGAATACATTATTTTTTAGGTGAAACAGAAAATGCTGTAGATGCCTGCACTAATTGTTTAGATGTCGCTATAGAAATGAAAGATCTGCCCATTATAACAGATACGTATACTGCCTTAGGCAATACCTATAGAAGGCACAATGATATGAATATGGCCATTTCATATTATTTAAAAGCCGATTCTATACATAGCGTTGAACCGCAAAGACCAGATATAATTGCGGCAACATACCAAAGCTTAGGAACCATTTATGAAGATCTGAAAGATTACGACACGTCTATAACGTATTTTAAAAAAGCGAATGATGAATTTAAAAAAATTCCGGCAGATGTTACATTTTATTTAAACACAACAGATTTACATTTGGGTTCAGCCTATTACCACAAAGGAGATCTAGCATTAGCAGATAGTATATTACAAAAAACCTATTCTTATTTTAAAGGCATAAAAGAAGACGTTTCAGTTGCAAAAATAAGCACATATTTAGGTTTAATACGAATAAAAAAAGGCGATTTAGACGCAGCAGAGCGTTACTTAAATGAGGGTTTTCAGTTGCATAAAGACAAAAAATATAGTTATGAAACTGCTGAGGCAACCCTTGAACTTGGTAAATTATATATTAGCAAAAATGAACCTAAAAAATCCATTTATTATTTAACTGAATTACTTCAGAATTATGAGGATTATGACAATAGGTCATTGCAACAAAAAACGTTGAAAAGTCTCTCTGAAGCCTACGCATTAGATAACAACTACTCATTAGCGTATAACACATTAAATAAAACTTATAAGCTGAAAGACTCTCTTAACAATGTTCAAAATATTGCTTCCATTAGTGAAATTGACTCTAAATATCAAACTGAGAAAAAAGAGCAACAAATCACATTGTTAAAATCTCAGAATGAAACGGTGGAACAACAGAAACTGAATCAACGAAACTTACTTTTAGGTGGCTTGGGCATTATGTCTATCGCTGGTCTATTTTTTTATATCCTTTATCGCAACCGACAAAGAACTAACACTAAATTAAAAGAAATTGATGCCTTAAAATCTAATTTCTTTACTAATATTTCTCATGAATTTAGAACGCCATTAACACTGATATCGAGTCCTATAGAAGACACGCTGTTGGATGAAACCATATCAGACCAAAAAAGACAACAATTCACTATTGCCAAACAAAATTCTGAGCGGCTTTTAGAACTCGTTAACCAACTCTTAGATTTATCTAAAATTGATGATGGTCAATTAAAATTGCAAATCCAACAAGGCAATGTAACGCAACTAATCTCTGCTTTAAGTGAGTCATTTACCTATTACGCAACTCAAAAAAACATTTCTTATATTATTGATATTATACCCACTAATGATACAGGATGGTTTGATAGAGATGCTGTTGAAAAAATCACAATTAACTTACTTTCTAATGCCTTAAAATACACACCAGAAAATGGTAAGGTCACATGCGAAGTCTACACAAAGAACGATACCTTATTTTTTAAAATTTCAAATACAGGAAAAGGATTAACACCTTATGAACTCAATAATATTTTTGAACGTTTTTACCAAACCGATGGACAAAACCAAGGTTCTGGTATCGGTTTGGCTCTAGTAAAAGAATTGGTAGAATTACATAAAGGTTCTATTGAAGTAAAAAGCGAACCAAATAAAGAAACTATCTTTTTTGTAAGTCTTAATCTAAACAAAAACATGTTTAGTAAAAATACCATTGTCGTTAATCCTAATAATGAAAATATAAAAGATGTAACATTACATTATAACACCAACATTGATAGCGAAGCTAAAATCACTGATAGTGAATTACCAATTTTATTAATAGTAGAAGACAATGATGATTTAAGAAATTTATTGAAACAAACTTTTAAAAACAATTATAATGTTATTACCGCAGCCAATGGTAATTTGGGTGTAGAATTGGCCTTAGAGCATATACCAGATTTAGTGATTTCTGATATAATGATGCCAGAAAAAAATGGGATTGAACTTACAACAGAGCTCAAAACCAATGAACTAACAGCGCATATCCCAATTATATTACTCACAGCAAAAGCAAATATAGAAAGCCAATTTACTGGAATTGATGTTGGTGCAGATGACTACATTACCAAACCTTTTGATAAAAAATTATTAATCTTAAAGGTTGAAAAACTAATAGAATCAAGACGACAATTACAACTACGCTATAGTCAAGAGTTAGTTCTACTTCCAAAAGACATTGCTTTTACTAATTTAGATGAAAAATTTCTGAATAAAGTACAAGCTGCTCTAGATGAGAACCTCGTTGAACCTTCATTTAATGTCTCAGAATTTTCAGAAGCTGTTGGTATGAGTCGTATGCAATTACACCGAAAATTAAAAGCATTAACTGGCTTAACGGCTTCAGAGTTTATTCGTTCACAACGCCTTAAGCTTGCTACTCAACTTCTAAAAAACTCAGACATCAATATGTCTCAAATTGGTTACTCTGTAGGTTTTAATGACCATTCTTATTTTACAAAATGCTTTAAAGAAGCTTATAATTGTACGCCATCTGAGTTTGCAAAACGCAACTAGAATACGAATTTACATATCATAATTCAGCTCACATCTCTTACTAACACTAGCATGTTACAATATTCATAATACTTGTTACATTTCTTATAGAGTTAAAAGAGCCTTCCTCCTAGCTTTGTAGTGTATGAAAAAAAAACGTACATCCTTACAAGGCAAGCTTGATCAAATTCCTACTAACACAATCTACCTTAATATTAATTATTTACAGCCTGGAACTTATGTATTAAAAATAATGCATAAAAATAAAGTGATACAAAAAACAACCTTTAAAAAATAAAGTTGCAAATCATGTTTAACACAATCTATAAATATAAAACCATGAAAACCTTCAAACTATTAATAGTCTTCATTCTATTCTTAACATCTTGTAACGATGACAAAAAAACATCTTCAGAAACGGAAAAGATAACAGAAAAAGAACCAACAGAAATAGCAAGTACGGCAAAAACTGCTAAAAAAAAACCAGATACTAATGGTACTTTTCTTTGCAAAATAAACGGTAAAGACTGGAGCTATACCAAAACGTCAGGTATTGTAGATACACATCCAAAAACTAAAAAACGAACGGCAATTATTACATTTAAAAAAAAGCTAGATAAAGGCTCAGAAAGTGTGCAACTTTTTTACGATGGCGACAACTATCAATTGGAAAAAGCCACAGCCATTCTTAAAACTCCAAAAAAAGGAGGAGGAACAATGAGCGCCATGTATCAGTTACTTAATGAAGGAGGCAAACGTTTGCCTG
The DNA here is from genome assembly GCF_045765065.1 of Winogradskyella sp. 4-2091. Lineage (NCBI taxonomy): Bacteria > Pseudomonadati > Bacteroidota > Flavobacteriia > Flavobacteriales > Flavobacteriaceae > Winogradskyella > Winogradskyella sp. 4-2091. Next base: position 482,554 of record NZ_JBJKOD010000001.1, on the reverse strand, counting down.
ACAGTAAAATCTCAGGAACCCTAGATTTATCTAATTCTAAAGGAGCAACAGGAACCGCTGAGGTCACAAATATGAAAATCAGGTTTGAGGAAGGTCAATTAGAAGACCAATCTATGGCTATTGTGTCTTTTTCTCCATTAAATTTTAGTGGAATTGGATACTCAGATCTTCATAAAGTATTTGGTAATAAATAAAAAACTATAACACTATGAAAACTTTAATCACACTAATCTTATTAATTTTTAGCCATATTGTTTTTGCACAACTTACTGACCCTTTTGGCAAGATTATTACACATGAGATTAAGCTAAATAAACTAGATAATGGCATGTATTCTGGAGCTATTGAGTGGACTACTGGAAGTTTAGATTCTTTACAAAAATTCATCATTAATGACTTAGATATTAAAGCTCCGGTTATGGTCTCAATTATCTCAAAAGCACCAGATCACAATATTGATTTAAGTTTTCATAAAGAAAACTGGGAAAAAGTAGAATCAAAAATTTCAACTGACGGCGAAAAATATGCAACTAAAACCTTTAGAACCATGGGTTCAACAGGATTAGGAATCAGTTCTAAAGTAGCAGGTATCCCATACTTGATAACTGTAAAAGTTGGTCTACAATTTCCTTCAACCCAATCTTTAATTCGTATTACAGATGATAAAGAAGAGTACACCCAACACATGCGAAAATTAGGTTATATGGGTCAACTATTTAATGAAGATGGCTCTACCTCTTCCAACACTGAAAGTGCATCCACAAATAACTCAAACTCTAATATCGACAATACATTAATGTACGTTATAATTGGTCTGCTGGCTATCATCGCAATACTTTTTGCCATATTTATTTTGAAAAACAAACCTTCGAAAGTGACTATGCTTTTAATAATTTCATTAGGTTTTACACAGATAGTAATTTCTCAAGGATCTATACCTCATAATATACCACCATCAAATATGGAGTCCGTCTTTGTAGACTATCAGTCTACTAATGTAGAAAATCAGGTCCCAGTAGATTATAACAACCCTGGAGTAAGGCCTGCTACAGATCGAACTGCATATGTTAGCAACGATGGAGGTCAAACCTATCAACCTGTTCAATTGAATCCTAATCAAGGCTCAATTGAATTATCAGGCGATGAAGTTGCAGAAATTCAGAGAGGAATGGATGAGAATAGTGAAGAATTTAATAATAATTATGGAGAAAACAGTCCTGGAAAAAAGACTAACGGAGATACAAGAACACTACCTACTGATATAACTAAAGAAGAATTAGAAGAACTAATAAGGCGCATAGAACAATTAGAACTAGAGGTAGATTTACTTTCCGAAAGAGATCAAGAAAGCCAAGAAACTCATAATGATGGTCTTCAAATTCTACAATATTGCGAACAAATTCCTGATTGTCAATCTTGTATTGATGAAGCTTATCAAAAATATTTAGCACATTATAGTCATTACCAATTTCTTCAAAAATATTATTTAAAAAAAGCTACAGAACTAAATGATTGGATAGCATGGGGAAATAGTAGAGCAAGTTTACCAGGAGGTGGAGGACTCGGATGGAATGGTAAATTAATAAGAGATGTAAGACCTGCTATGGATAAATTAAAAAACGAATATGATAAGAAGTTCGATTACTACATAAAACAAATGGAAAGAGATTTAAGACTAATTAAATCTTGCTATACAGGAGATCGCGATAGGTTTCCCAGCATAGGAGCGTATGAGGCTCAAGTGGGTCAAGTTATATTCATACTTAAAGCAGCTAGAATAACCAAATAATTTACATTATGAAAAAATCACTCCTTCTTATATTACTTTTAAGTATAATTTATACTTGCGGTAAAAAATCTAGTGACACTAATAAATCTAGTACCAATTTGAGTCCACATTCCGAAAAGAATTCAGGTTCTAAAGCTGTAGAAAACGAAGATAAAAACACTGTAAATGAAGATTCCAATTCTGAAATCAACAACCTTCTAAATATGAGTAAAGACTTACTAGAAGGGTCGAAAAAAAACAATAATACAGATTTAGAATTTGACACTAACGCCTTGTTAGATATGTTAGAACAAAGTGGTGTATCGCGTGAGTCAATGGAGCAACTTATTAATAATCCAGATAGTCTTAAAATTCTTGCACAGCAAGCCATGAAAGAACGACAAGCGGCTAACGATGACAAAATAGATCTAGAAGGAAAAATTTCTAAAGAACAACTAAGTTCAAATCAAACAGTTACTGGCCTATCATTAGAAGAAGCTATTCTCATTGTTCAGGCAGAATCTGGTCCTGAGGCAACAATGGCGAAATTAAAAAAGATAGATTCCTTAGCTGGCACCAATGTTATGTCTCAACTCGACATCACAGAAGCTGGCTATGTTATGAGTGATGTTGAACGTAAAAATGAAGTTAAAGCAAGTGTAAATGAATTAGAGAAAATAAAAAAACTTAGTGATAAGGCTGGGCAAATGCATAGCGAAAAAGAATCTAAAGAACTCCTTGCGGAATTAGAAGCTACAGAAAAAGCTATCGCTTCAGGAACGATGAAGGCGAGCCCTCAATACCAACGTGTTATTACGCACAAAAAAAAGATAGTAAATGTTTTTCATAAAGATATTCAACGCAAATCACAAGCTGCCAAACGAAAATTTAAACATTTAAATCCTGATCTATTTTATGGCGATGATGTTGGTGTAAGCTACGTTGGTAATTTAAAAAAAACGGTGTATTTACCACTAGGTCCTCTGTCTTTTGCTGATGAAGTCGTAAAAGTTAATCACCCAAAACTCCTAACTCAAGACGTAAAAAATGTACTTGGAGAACCAGATGTTATTGAAACTTTTGATGATGCCACAGGCATTTATAGTCTTGGTCTTGCTGGTACACTCACAATTCGTTTTACAGACAACGCTTTGGTTGATGTCAATGGACCTGATTTGTATTTATTCGAAATTGGGCAATTAGAACCTACTGAACTCGAAATATCCAAAGATGGTAAAACTTGGATTAAAATCGGTAAGATAGATGGTGGTGTTGCTGAAGTTGACATAGGACCATTTGTTAAGCAAAATGATCTATTTTACTATGTAAGGTTCAAAGATCTAAAAGAGAAAAGTGGTGTTCCTGGTGCAGATGTAGATGCCATCGCTGCAATTGGTTCTGCGATGCGATTAAACTTAGACAGTCAGGTTTTATTTGATTCCGGAAAAAGCGAATTAAAAGCTGAAGGTATAAGCGCTTTAAAAGAATTAGTAAATAGTATCACTGTACTTAAAAAAGGAAAAGTTATTGTTGAAGGTCATACAGATGATGTCGGTAGCGAAACATCTAATAAATCACTTTCGCTTGCACGTGCCAAAAGTGTATCTAAAGCATTAAGAGCATTAATACCAAGTACGGAATTTAAGTGGCAAGAAAAAGGTCATGGAGAATCTAAACCATTGGTAAAAAATGACTCAGATAAAAACAGAAGCAAAAACAGACTTGTGGAGATATTAGTCGTACCAAATTAGATATATAATTTAAAAATCATTATCATGAAAAACAAGTTTCTATTTATGTGCATTTTAACTGCATCCATGTTTCAAACATCTCACAGTCAAAAGCTCCAGCAAAATGAGATTGAAAAATTTAAAGAGCTTTTAGATACTAATGTCGCTCCACATTTTAACGTGGAATTAAAAAATGATTCGGCCTTCTGTAAAATAGATAATCTAAACAAAACACTAGATTTAAGAGATAGTTATGAAATAGCTGAAGACAGCATTTCTAAAAAAATCAAAAAGAAGTTATCATCAGGACCACATGAAGGTCCTGTGTATTGGCAATATAATTTTCAGTCAGCAACAAACTCCTCAGTTGAGTTTAGAACCAATAAATACCAGCAATTATTTTGTACCATTCACTTTGAGAATCAAGATACTATTAGTTTAAAAAGTAGCTTAAATGCTTATACTAGTAACCATAAAACATCAGATTCTGCATTGCACAAAGTAGATTGGACAGGAGACAAATACATTAGCCTTTTACTAACACCAATAAAAATAGAGGGTCAGATTAATTTTGAACTAAAAGGTATCACTATAAGTGGAAAATTTGCACGTGCAGATTCAATGAACTATCAAAACAATACGTTAAATCGTTGAGAAATATTCTAAAACGAGAATTTAAACTATTTTTTGAATCTAACGATATGACCCAATTAATTAATCAGAAATCTAATGATTAAATATTAAGAGTAACTCATTCGCTTTTATTACCACATTATTTTCAATTTACGTTTCTACAACGACCTAAATAAAAATAATTTAAGTCACGCGCATTCCTTAGAGGCGTATAAAAACTTTCGTTTGTAGACTTTCATTAGATTCTATTTCCATTCAAAATTTTATAGAATCTCCATATTTATTTCCTAACAATCGATCTATTTCTAATTATTAGATTCAGTCTTGTTTTACCAAAGCCCTAATAAATAACCTGATACGTTTTTCTCATTAAAAACAGGTGTTAAAACCTAAATATCATGGCTATAAAACAACGATTATTCGTGACTATCATTGACATGTTACAATAATTACAGCATTTGTTACATCTCAAATAGACCTCTGATAATCTGATACTTAGATTTGAAGTAACAATTTTAAAGTCTTATACAAACCACAATTAAAACCAAAAATTATGAAAACAAAAACAATGTTACTATTATTATTAATGTGTGCATATATCAATGCACAATCGGTTGAAAATGACACTTTCTCAAATGGAGGTGAGTTACATAGCAATGGAACAAATTCTATTAATTCCACTATCGGAGAACCTATAGTTGGGACCATCACTAACTCTGAAACCTTACATCAAGGTTTTTGGGCAAGTACACATCTTATAAATACTTTGAGTATGTCAGAACCTATTGAGGTTGATAATGACTTAGTTATTTATCCTAATCCAGCAGAAGACATCCTTAATATTTCAATGCAGAAAATAAAAGATTACGTCTTTACCATTTATAATACTGAAGGAAAAAAAACACATCAATCAACCTCAGAGAATGTTTTAGTAAATAATCTAAATATCAAACATTTATCAGCAGGTCTTTATCTTTTGCATATTAAAGATTCTGAAACGCTAACTATAAAAACAATGAAATTCTTAAAACTATAATCATGAAAATAATTACACGCATTTTAATTATAGCAGTTCTAATTGCAACACAAATAGGACATGCACAATCAGGACAATCTTATTTCATTAATTATCAAGGTATTGCTAGAGATGCCAGCGGAGACATTCTTACCGAAGAAGCTATTACCATAGAAATAGAATTACGTTTTGGGGCACCAACCGTATCTTCGTCATATTCAGAAACACATAGTATTACCACAGATGCAGGTGGTGTATTTAATCTTAAAATTGGAGATGGTACAACAACCTTAGGCGATTATGATACTCTTGAATGGGGAGGTTTAGCTTCTTATGTAAACGTCTCATTAAACGGTACAGAAATTGGCACTACCGAAATACATGCTGTACCATACGCCATAAGCGCTGGTAATCAATTTTGGTATCTTGCAGATGGTGAAGATGATATTTCTTATGAATATGGAAATGTCGGTATTGGCACTTATGAACCAGAAGTAGATCTGCACGTTGCAGGAGACTTGCTTGTACAATCTAATGAGGGTTCGTTAAGAATTGGGTATCCAAATAATGGCGATCAATGGCGTTTAGCTACATTAAATAGTGGTGAAGACCTGTTATTTCAATCTAAAGTTTCTGGAGTGACTAACTCAAACACGAGATTTATATTAAAGCAAAATGGCCATGTTGGTATTGGCAATACGAACCCAGACGAAGAACTTGTTATTGGTGATAATTTTGGAGTTGGTTGGGGAGTTCCTGCTGCAACTATTGGTAATACTATTGGAGGTGGATTACTTGTTGGAAATACCACCACAAATTTTAGATTTGATGCTGTTTCTGGTTTTGACCGCACAAGACTTATAGCTTCAGACGCCAGTGGTTATGGGTTAGGTATTATTGAAATGCGTACACGTCAGCTAAATATTGGTACAGAACCTGGTTTTAGTGCAAATCCTTATTCGGTTCGTATTGAACAATCAAGTAATTATGGTCTGCAATTGATTAATCAAAATGATGCTAACAATAATTGGGAGTTTTACGTAGCTAATACAACTTTACAACTCTTTGCCAATGGAAGTTATGTTGGTAATTTTGATGCAACTAGCGGTAACTACAGTGCGACCTCAGACCGTCGCTTAAAAACCAATATTAATACCGCCCAAAATGTCCTTGATAAAGTGGCTCAATTAGATGCCAAAACATATAATTACAAAACCAATCTCAATAAACAATTTATAGGGTTTATAGCACAAGAAGTACAAGAACAATTTCCAGAATTAGTTACAGAAACGATCAATAGAGAGGGCGGAAAAGAAAGCACCTTCATGGTTGACTATAACCAACTTACAGTAGTTGCATTAAAAGCCATACAAGAGCAACAGCAAATTATAGAAACCCTGAAAGCACGTATTGAAGTGCTCGAAAACAAATAATAAAGTATTACTCAACCTAAGGTCTAAAAAAGCACTTAAATTAGGCCTTAGGTTTTTATGATATAAAATTCACTATTCAGTCTGTTTTATTTGCTCAAATAAAAAACAGTTATGACCTTAATTCTTTATCGTAACTTTGCATTATGCGATTTAAAATTGAGTCAGAATTTAAACCCACAGGAGATCAGCCACAAGCCATAAAAAAATTGGCAAAAGGTATCGATGATAACGAAAAGTACCAAACGCTTTTAGGTGTTACTGGTTCTGGTAAAACATTTACCGTTGCCAATGTTATTGAAGAAGTACAACGACCAACATTAGTTTTGGCGCACAACAAAACTTTAGCAGCGCAATTGTATTCAGAATTTAAACAATTCTTTCCTGAAAATGCGGTTGAGTATTTTGTGTCTTACTACGATTATTATCAACCTGAAGCCTATATTCCTGTTTCTGGTGTTTACATAGAAAAAGATCTATCTATTAACGAAGAAATTGAAAAAATGCGGCTCAGCACCACCTCTTCCCTATTATCTGGTAGACGTGATGTTATTGTAATCGCATCTGTTTCATGTTTATATGGTATAGGAAATCCTGTAGAGTTTCAGAAAAATGTTATTTCTATAGAGAAAGATCAAGTCATTTCACGCACGAAATTATTGCATCAATTGGTACAAAGTCTTTATTCTAGGACAGAGGCAGAATTTAAAAACGGAAACTTTAGAATTAAAGGTGATACAGTAGATGTGTTTCCAGGTTATTCAGATCATGCGTTTAGAATTCATTTCTTTGGCGATGAAATTGAAGAAATTGAGGCCTTTGATGCTCGTAGTAATGAAATCATTGAACGTTACGACAGACTGAATATTTATCCTGCAAACATGTTTGTTACATCTCCAGATGTTTTAAATGGTGCCATAAAAGAAATACAAGATGATTTAGTAAAACAGCATGATTACTTTAAGGAAATAGGAAAACATCTTGAAGCCAAACGACTTAAAGAACGTACAGAATTTGATTTAGAAATGATTCGCGAATTGGGTTATTGTTCTGGTATTGAGAACTATTCCAGATACTTAGATGGACGAAATCCTGGAACAAGACCATTCTGCTTATTAGATTATTTTCCTGATGATTTTTTAATGGTTGTAGATGAAAGCCACGTAACCATATCTCAAGTTCATGCAATGTATGGAGGCGACCGAAGCAGAAAAGTTAACTTAGTTGATTACGGTTTTCGTTTACCTGCTGCTATGGATAATAGACCTTTAAAATTTGAAGAATTTGAAGCCCTTCAAAATCAAGTTATTTATGTAAGCGCAACTCCTGCAGATTACGAGCTTCAAAAATCAGATGGAATTTTTGTGGAACAAGTGATTAGGCCAACTGGTTTATTAGATCCTATTATTGAAGTAAGACCAAGCTTAAATCAAATTGATGATTTAATTGAAGAAATTCAAATTCGTGTAGAAAAAGATGAACGTACTTTAGTAACAACACTTACTAAAAGAATGGCTGAAGAATTAACCAAATATTTAACTAGGATTTCAGTAAGAACACGATATATTCATAGTGATGTAGATACTTTAGAACGTGTTGAAATTATGCAAGATTTGCGTAAAGGTGTGTTTGATGTTTTGGTTGGTGTTAATTTATTACGTGAAGGGTTAGATTTACCTGAAGTATCATTAGTTGCAATCTTAGATGCTGACAAAGAAGGTTTCCTTCGTTCTGCACGTTCCTTAACACAAACCGTTGGTAGAGCTGCAAGAAATCTTGAAGGAAAAGCTATTATGTATGCTGATAAAGTAACTAAAAGTATGCAGAAAACTATTGATGAAACAGAGTATAGACGCGAAAAACAAATTGCTTATAACACTAAGCATAATCTTGTACCAAAAGCACTTAATAAGAGTTTAGATAGTGCCTTAACTCAAAATTCTGTAAGTACATACAGAACAGAACTTGATGCACAAATAGCGGCAGAACCAGAAAGTGAATATCTTAACAAAGGCGAATTAGAAAAGAAAATAAGAGAAAAACGTAAATTAATGGAACAAGCGGCCAAAGCTTTAGACTTTTTAGAAGCTGCTCGTTTTAGAGATGAGATTACTGCTTATCAGAGTAAGCTAGAAAAATTAAAGGCCTAATACATTAACAATCAAGATTAGTCTTAATAGCTCAACATACATAATTACTCAAATTGTATAAATTCACAAACTCATTACATGAATAGTGATATAAACTTTTTATTATTTATCTCGTTAGTCGTGTTTATGATTATTTCTTGGATTTTTAATAATAAAAGAAAGAGAGGTACTGAGCAGTTTTTAAAATCTTTACAATCTGATTATCCCAACCTAATTAAGATTACTGGAAGAATAGAATTTTCGAAAATTCGCATTCTCATGGATGTTGATTTGAATATCATCTATTCAGAAGATGATTTATTAATATATGGTTTCGACTATTACAATGATAGAAACTCCCATTTTATATTTCATACAAATAGATACCAATTAGTACAAAAAGAAAACCGCGTACAACATTATTTAATAACTAATATAGATATACTAAATAATGAAAAGATTGTTTTTAAAACAAAAGACAACTATGAACTAATACTGCGCTTTCGAAACTATGGAGTAGAAAAAAAGCAACTTAAAGAAGCAAAGTTTTTAAAGCTGATCAATAGCCTAAGTACTGAATTGAAAAGCTAAAAACAAGTCATATTCCCAAAATGACAACCAACTTAACTTCAAAATATGAAGGTTAAATTTTAATTATACTGCACCTTAAAGATATCAATTAAAAAATCTGGTGGTACAATTTTGTTAGGAAAACTATCCATTAAATCCAACACGCGATTAATTGACTCATGACTTAAACCCATACGTAAACCAAAGTTGTGAATTTTCACTAACTGTTTAGGAGATACTTTATGGTCTAAATTCATAAGAAGGACCAATCTATGAAATTGTACAATACGTTCACTGTGCGATTTTAAATGTACGTAGGTTACAGGATGCTCAAAGAGGTATTCAAAATCTTCTTTTGAAATATCTAATTGTTTAGCAATACTGAATAGAAAATTATATTCAATAGATCTTATATTTTCATCTGTTTGAGCAAATGCGATCATTTCAGACAGTAGGCTCAATTTTTCAGCTCGATTTATCATGATTTTGAGGGAATAAAATTATACTGTAAAGTTACAGAGGTTGTTTATTTTATTGTCGTCGAATAACTGTATCTTGTCGAAAAATTAATTGTATTTAGTCGGCAAATAATAACGTTTATCAATTCGCTACACCTATATTAACATGAATCTGAAGCATTTATACCTCGTAATTATAGCTTTTGCACTTCAAATAACACCTGCACAAACAACTGCCTCTAAGCAAGTTAGCAAGTTTACAATTGCAGCACCTCAATTAGATACACTTAAGACAATTTGGGTGTATTTACCAAGTGACTATCAAAATTCTGAAAAAGAGTTTTCAGTAATTTACATGCACGATGCTCAAAATTTATTTGATACCGAAACAGCATATGCTGGCGAATGGGAAGTAGACGAATATATGGACACACTGGTCGAGAATAAAAGTATCATTGTTGGTATAGCACATGGAAATAACAAACGAATTGAGGAATTGACACCTTATACTAATGAAATATATGATGGCGGAAATGGTAATGCCTACTTAACATTTATAAAAAACACGTTAAAACCACACATTGATGCAACCTATAGAACTAAAACAGATGCAGAGCATACAACTATATTTGGCTCTTCTTTAGGTGGATTAATATCTTTTTATGCTGTAATTAAATACCCTGAAACTTTTGGAAAAGCTGGTGTATTCTCTCCAGCCTTTTGGATAAACCCAGAAATTTATGACTTGGTCAAAACCACTGAAATCCCAGAATCAACAAAGTTTTATTTTTTAGCAGGTACAGATGAAGGTGAAACAATGATTCCTAAGCTAGAGGAAATGCTAGAATTATTAACATCTAAAGGACTAAAACAAAATCAAATTGAAAGCCATATTATAGAAGGTGGTCAGCACAATGAAAAATTTTGGGCAGAGCATTTTGGTAAAGCTTATAATTGGCTAACTAAATAAATCAAATTATGACAAACAACGACATATTTAAAAAACTGAGAGTAGCTCACAAACTAAGAGATGATGATATTGTAAAAATATTAGAACTCGTTGACTTTAGAATTTCTAAAAGTGAGTTAAATGCACTGTTTAGAAATGAAGACCATCCTAAATTTATGGCTTGTGGCGACCAAATTCTAAGAAATTTCTTGAATGGATTAATTATTCATTTACGTGGGCCAATGCCAAAAAAGGGAGAGAAGAAAAATACAGCAAAGAAAAAGGATTGATCCTTTCTTTTAAAAAACAACCATTTTAATAGCTATAAAAAAAAGAGCAACTATCAATAGTTGCTCTTTTTAAATTCCAATACGTAATTATTTCGATTTCAAAATCTTTACAGGTATCTTAAATCTTTTGGTTTGCGCAATTTCTTTAGGTACCTTTTTGTAGTTTAAACGACTCTTAACAAAATCTTCTAATGTTGAATTTTCTGTTTCTACAGATAATACAACAATTTCGTTATTCTTGTTAATAAAAAAATACACATTAATTACCTCATCACTTTCAATGTGAAATTTTGGTTTTTCTAATAAGTCTCCTACAACCTCTGAGATAGTAGTTTTCGTAGAATTCTTGATTGGATCTGTACTTGCTACAAGTACACTACTAAACGTAATTGCTACGACTAGTAAAATAGTTTTAAAAGTTTTCATAATTGTTCGATTTATATGATTGATACTCTATAGACGACCATTAAATAAATCTGTTACAATTCTTAACGTTTTTTAACATAACAACAAGTAAACCAAAATATTAGCCAACAAAAAATGCGCCTTAGAAGGCGCATTTTTAATATAATAATAAATCTTATTATCCTTATGCAAGTACAGTCTGAACTTTATCAGCTGCCTCTTGAAATTCTGTAGCGCTCATTACATCTAAACCAGAATTGTCAATTAATTCTTTAGCAATGTCTGCATTTGTTCCTTGTAAACGAACAATGATAGGTACAGTAATGTTACCCATGTTTTTATAAGCGTCAATTACACCTTGTGCAACTCTATCACAACGTACAATACCACCGAATATGTTAATTAAGATTGCTTTTACAGCAGGATCTTTTAATATAATTTTAAATGCCGCTTCTACTCTAGCTGCATCTGCAGTACCACCAACATCTAAAAAGTTAGCTGGTTCTCCACCTGCTTGCTTAATTAAATCCATTGTTGCCATTGCCAAACCAGCACCATTTACCATACAACCAACGTTTCCGTCTAAGTCTACATAGTTTAGTCCTAAAGCTCCAGCTTCAACCTCTATTTGATTTTCTTCACGTAAGTCACGTAACTCAGCTAAATCTCTGTGTCTGTATAATGCATTAGCATCTAATGTTACTTTAGCATCAACAGCCATTATTTTGCTATCACTTGTTTTTAAAACCGGGTTGATTTCAAATAAAGAAGCATCAGACTTATCGTAAGCTGTATATAGAGCCGTAACAAACTTTGTCATTTCTTTAAAAGCAGTACCAGATAAACCTAAGTTAAAAGCTATACGACGTGCTTGAAAAGGTAAAATCCCTGTTGAAGGATCAATTTCTTCATTGTGTATTAATTCTGGGGTCTCTTCAGCAACAGTTTCAATATCCATTCCACCTTCAGTAGAATAAACAATCATATTTCTTCCTGTAGCACGATTTAATAGCACAGAGATATAAAATTCGTCTGGCTCGCTTTCACCTGGATAATAAACATCCTCAGCAACTAATACTTGATGAACACGCTTACCTTCAGCTGAAGTTTGAGGTGTTACCAAATCCATACCTATGATTTGTCCTGCAATTTCTTCAACTTCTTTTAGGTTTTTGGCTAGTTTCACACCGCCACCTTTACCACGTCCACCTGCATGAACTTGTGCTTTTATAACATGCCAACCTGTTTCGGTTTCAGCTGTTAATTGTTTTGCTGCATCTACAGCTTCCTTAGCACTTTGGGCTACTATACCACGTTGGATACGTACTCCAAAACTGCTCAATAATTCTTTTCCTTGATATTCGTGTAAATTCATTTTTGATCAGAAGTTTATTAGTCCAACAAAAATACACATACTAAAAGTTTTTACCAATAGTTTTTAATCAATTAATCGCTTTATCGCTGAAAACGCTTTATCAACTAAATAATCTTCTACTACAATGGTAAATTCATTTGTTGTAGATACGACTTCATAAAGTGTAATATTTTCCCAAGCCAATCGCTTAAAAATTTGATAATATAATCCTACTATTTTAGAATTTCCCTTTGGTAAATATATACTTATTGCAGACAATTTTTCTTGCAACCCTATTTGTGTTTCGTTTTTAAAAGCATTTAACACACTTTCCTTTTCTGAGGTAGAAATAATAATGTTACTCTCAAACATACCTCGAGTAAATGCATAAAATATCTGGTGATTACTACTTATTTTTTCTAAAATTTGAGAATGACTATCTATTAAGGTCGTAGAATTCTGAAATGTAAAATCGCTTAGATTAGAACGCACAGTAATGTCTCCTAATTGATCAAATGTCTTTTTTAAACTCTGAGAATTTTTGAGATTCAGAGGTTGTTGATAGCGTCGTAAAGCCATCATTATAGCACCTTCTTTTACTGGTTTTCTTAACATTTTTGAAATTGGTTCTTTCAAATCTTTAGCTAAAGCCGAAAAATTTATGATCTCACGAGACAAGCCCTCTTCTAAGAATGGGCTTTCTACTATTATCTCTTGTACACAAGATGCGATTGTTTTCATTTTGTTAATTATTTAACAATTTGTGTAAAAATACTCTTTTTTTTACATTTATATGTTTATTAAAAGGAATCATTCTATTTTCGGCACTTCAAATAAAAATAAATTTTAAGATAAAGAAAGAATGAAAGATAACGCCTTATTAAAGATTGCAAAAGATTTTGGAAGTCCTGTTTATGTCTATGATGCTGAAAAAATAGAATTTCAGTACAAACGATTAACAAAAGCTTTTAGTAAGGTTAAACAGTTGCGATTAAATTATGCTGTAAAAGCACTTTCTAATTTATCAATACTTAAGTTATTTAACAAGTTGGGTTCTAGCATAGATACTGTATCTATCCAAGAAGTACAATTAGGTCTAAAAGCAGGATTTAAACCAGAAAATATAATATTTACACCAAATGGCGTTTCTCTTGAAGAAATAGAAAGAGCTGCAAAATTAGGTGTACAAATTAATATTGACAACCTATCTATCTTAGAGCAATTTGGAACAAAACATCCAGAAGTTCCTGTTTGTATTCGTATTAATCCGCACGTTATGGCTGGAGGAAATACTAATATTTCTGTAGGACATATTGATAGTAAGTTTGGGATTTCCATTCATCAAATTCCTTTATTACTTCGTATTATTAAGAATACTAAGATGAATATCAACGGAATTCATATGCATACAGGAAGCGATATTTTAGATATCGATGTGTTTTTATATGCCAGTGAAATTCTATTTGAAACGGCTAAAAATTTCAAGAATTTAGAATTTATTGATTTTGGATCTGGATTTAAAGTACCTTATAAAGAAGGAGATATTGAAACTAATATTGAAGAGTTAGGCGAAAAATTATCTAAACGATTTAATGAATTCTGTAAGGAATACGGCAAAGATTTAACCTTAGCCTTTGAGCCTGGAAAATTTTTAGTGAGTGAGGCTGGTGTCTTTTTAGCTAACGTGAATGCTGTAAAACAAACTACTTCCACGGTTTTTGCTCAGATAGATTCTGGCTTTAATCACTTAATTAGACCAATGCTATATGGTTCTCAGCATGATATTGTAAATATTTCTAATCCTAAAGGACGTGAACGTTTCTATTCTGTAGTAGGATACATCTGCGAAACAGATACCTTTGCTAATAATAGACGTATTGCAGAAATAAACGAAGGCGATATTCTATGCTTTAAAAATGCTGGTGCTTATTGCTTTTCTATGGCGAGCAACTATAACTCTCGTTACAGACCTGCTGAAGTTTTAGTCTATAAAGGTAAAGCACATCTTATTAGAAAACGCGAAGTTTTTGAGGACATCATACACAATCAGGTAGAGATTGCTTTTTAACTTCATCTATTTGCGTTAACTTTTTGTGTATATAAAGTACTAACTAATATCAATTGCGGTTATCTTTGATTGATTTTATTCCACTTTTATATGACTCAAATTGCGCCTAAAATTATTCGCCAAATATTTGTTTTACTGTTAATCTTACTCACTGGTAGTTTGATTTTCCGTGAAATGCTTCCTTATTTGAGTGGTGTTTTAGGCGCAATTACATTTTATATACTCTTAAGGAAACCAATGAGATATTTAGTTGCTCAGTATAAATGGAAATCGAACATAGCCGCATTAATTTTAATGTTAGCTTCGTTTGTTATTGTTATGATACCTCTCAGTGGATTCGGTATTATGTTGGCTAATAAAATTTCGAATATAGCAGCTAATAGCGAAAGAGTAATAGATGCATTTCAAGATCAAGTTGGGAAAATAAAATTTAAAACTGGTATAGATATAAATTCTCAAATGGATACTGAGGCTATTACCACATGGATATCTGATAGTGCGCAAAGCATGGTTGGTAATACTTTTAACCTATTTATTGCTATAGGCTTAATGTACTTTATGCTCTACTTTATGCTTACCAACCGACAGGAACTAAGACAATCGTTGCGAAAATATATTCCTATGGATAATGATAATATCAATGAAATAGGTCGAGAAGTACAGACAATGGTTAAATCTAACGCAATAGGAATACCTTTAGTAGCCATTGCACAAGGACTTATAGCTTTAATTGGTTTTTTAATTTTTGGTATTGAAGAACCTCTATTTTGGTTTGTTATTGTAACCATCGGTTCAATGATTCCGTTTGTAGGTACTTTAGTAGGTATTCTGCCAGTATTTATTTTAACATTGTCCACTGGAAATAGTTTTCAAGCCTACGGTATTTTAATTTACGGGTTTGTTGTGGTAGGTTCTACAGACAATTTAATTAGACTATTTGTTTTAAAAAAATTAGATAATGTCCATCCATTAATCACATTGATTGGTGTCATTGTTGGTGTTCCCTTATTTGGTTTTATTGGTCTAATTTTTGGTCCACTATTAGTAAGTATGTTTATGGCTTTGGTTAAAATATATAAAGATGAATATGGAAAAGCCGATCAAATATAATTTGAACGGCCAATAACATTTATTATTAAACAAGTTATAGTAAATCTAAAGTTATTCTTCCTCTAACTGCGCTTTGTACAAATCTATATTTGCTTTTTGTTTAGCAGGCAATTCTGGTTCTTTAATATCTGTATATTCCTTTAAAGTGTCATAAAGAATTTTGGCAACAATATATCTTGCTGCAGGTTTATCATCTGCAGGAATATTATACCAAGGTGCATGTTCTTTAGATGTTCTGTTTAGAGCATCTTCATAATAGTCTTGATAATCATCCCAACATTTACGTTCATCTAAATCATCTGGAGAAAATTTCCAGTTTTTACTCGGTTTATTCAGTCGCCTTAAAAGTCTATTTTTTTGTTCGTCTTTAGAAAGGTTTAAGAAAAACTTAAAAACTATAGTTCCGTTTTCTGCTATATGCTTCTCAAAATTATTGATTTCGTTAAAACGTCTGTCCCAAAAGGCGTCATCTACATCATCTAAACTATTGACATCTGGCATATTCTCATACATTAAATATTCAGGATGAACTCTTGTAACTAACACATTTTCGTAGTGAGTTCTATTAAAGATACCAAATTTACCACGAGCTGGTAAGGCAATAACATGTCTCCATAAATAATCATGCTTCAACCCTAATTCCGTTGGTTTTTTAAAGCTATGAGCAACAATTCCTCTCACATTAAACTCCTTAAAAACTTCTCGTATAAGGCTATCTTTTCCTGCAGTATCCATACCTTGAATACACATTAGTACAGCATATTTGCCATGAGCATACATTGTATTTTGTATATCTGCTAAGTTTTCACTGACCGTTCTAAGTTCTCGTTCAAGCTGTTTTTTACCTACACCAAGATCAACTTTAGTCTCTAAATCTTTAATATTTACCTTTGAAGAAATTTTAAAATCCTCTACTTTAATTTTTTTCATGTTTTTATTTAATGACTTAAATATAGTGAAGATTTTATAAAATAGGGCTTGTGAATTCAGATCAACTTAATTAAAAAGAAAAAGCTGACACGAGGCCAGCTTATTCATCCCATTACAGGATTTCAAAAATGTCAATTAATTAAGGGTCTAATTATCGTAAAAAATTACTTTTTGAATTTTTGAAACGTTTTCTCCGGAAATTTTTGCAACAAATACTCCAGATTTTAAGTTGTTATAATTAATGTTTTGAGAATTTACATTCGTTTCTAGAACTCTACTTTCAACCAATCTTCCTTGTATATCATATAGCTGAATCGTTGCTTCTGTACTCAACATTCCTTTTAACACTAAAGTATTTGAGTTAGGATTATTAAAAAGCACTAATGATTCATCTTCATAATTAATTAAAGACAAGGCATTGTTTACAATGTTTAAATAAAAGCGTCCTGTTCCACTCAAATCAGAAGTTGGTGTGATTATATAATCCGTTTCTGATAAAAGTGTCGATCTATTAGTAGCTGTATCTTGTAAATAAACCTGAGTACCAGAAGGTAACGTCGATGACTGAATACTAAACGTTAGCAATTCACCTGCATTAGCATGTACACCTAATGGTATAGTAACATTATTTAGATCAGCATCATTTAAAGTTTGAAGTGCTATTGGCTCACCTACATTATTCTCTAATAAATTAGAATACAATGAAAAACCATTTAAAGCTCCAAATCCTGTAATTGCATCGTAACCTACATCTAACCCTCTTGTTCCGTTAGTATTAAAATAGAAATCTGTTCTGTAAGCATCATTATCTGTACTCGCCTTAAGTTTTAAGTACGTTAATGGGCTTGCTTCATTTCTGCCTACAATAAAATCATCTGAAGTACCAGTACTTCTCATACCTGTTGTAAACGTTATATCGCCAGAGACATTTGGCTCCGTTGCGATAAAAAATCCTTGACCTGGTGCCAATGCAGTTGTCGCTGTAGTGTTGGCTAGATTGTAAATCGTCCATCCATCATGTGCAGCACCATCATAACCATAGACTCCAAAATAAAATCCATTATTAATGATTTGTTGGTTATCTGCATTGCTTAAAAAATCTTGAACATTTAAGTATGAAGGATATGGATTACCTACAAGATTCCATACCAATTCTGAACCTGTTTCAACTGGCGTAGTTACTGTTGTTGTTTCTATATTACCAGTAAATTTATAAACTCCATTATCAGTAGAACCTGTTCGGTAACCTATACCTGCATCTAAAGTAGATGTATCATCACTTGGCTCATAATTTACGTAGGCATCTGCTGCTGTATCAAATGGTCCGAATAAAAACGCCGGACTTCCACCAATAGTACCTGACAGAATATTAGGATTAGTTGCTCTAAAATCTCCAAATGATTGTCCTGTTAATGGTGCACTAATTAAATCATTAGAAGCAGTTGCATTACCTGACGTTGCTGCAATATTTACATGTCTCTCATAAGTCACTTCGCCATTAATTGTACCATCTAAAATTAAACTTGAAAAGCCTGTTGAATTTGACTCTAATAAAACTTTACAGTAACTATCTAAAGTTGCGCCACTTTCTATGGTAAGTCCTGAACCAGCTTCTAATTTTATATAATTCGCAGAATTAAGTCCTGCTGCTATATTCATATTTATTCCACTAGGAATAACAACATTATTTGATGCACTTGGCACACCAGAAGGCGACCAATCTGCAGCTGTATTCCAATCTGTACCAATAGCAGTTTTTGACTCTACGTAAGTTTGGAAGGTAAAATAAACGCCATCTTCTAAATCTATACCTGCTGGCAACTCCCAATTTGTCCCATTTAATGTTAATGCTGTCACTGTAGCTCCCGTTGAAAAATCATTATCACCAAGTTTAGTCACTAAACTTAAATTAGATACTACTGTAGGTATTTTTGTAGTTTCTGTACTAGAATAATCTGGCACTGAAATGTATACTATACCTACAACACCTGTTTCTTCAATATGCCAAACACGATCAAATATTTGTTTTTCGCAAGATTCTATATCTAATGCTGACCAAGATAAAGCGGCATCATTGTTTCCCCATGTCATGAAACTTAAATTTGAATCATGCTGAGTGCTTCTTGCAATTTCATCTGTATTTAAGGATACAAAGTCATTATCTAATGCAAATGTTACTAATGCATCTCCATTTCTAGATTTAGAAACTCGTTGATCTAATCCCGTGCTTTTATCTAATCCTATACCTGCTATATCATTATTGTAGCCTATATTTTGTGTAGCATCCCAAGTTACTAAACCAGATGTACCATTCCAATTACTAGCATAATAGTTTGTTGGTGTAATGTCCTGATTTAACGTAACACCATACTTTAGAGCTAGATATGATTCTATGGTCTCAATTTTTGAAGGCTCTAAGACTACATTTTCAAAATATATAATTTCAGAGATGTCTCCAGAATAGTACAAGTTGTTCGCTGCAGAATCAAAATTATTGGCTTCAGAACCATCACCAACATAGCCAAAACGTCTATTATTACTATTTAAAGCTACGGTAGACATATCCACACTAATTTCTTCTGACCCATTTAATCTTAATGAAGTTTCATTTACCTCTGAAAGATCGTAAACATATCCTCCAATTTGAGGTGTACCATCATTTGTAACTGTTGTTCCGCTAACGTCAACAATGTCAGATCCTGCTGGATGGTACGAAAACCCTAATGTACCATCACCACCAACAGAAGTGCTAAACCATTCGCTTCTATCAAAATCTAAAAATGCCCAGTTTTTAGCGTCATATGCACTAGAAACTCCTGATAAGTCCGTATAAGTTGTAGAATATACTGTCCATACATAAACTTGGTTTAAGTTATCCGCACTTGTATAATTTAAGTCTTCAATAGGTAATCTATCACTATTTCCATCAAATGTAAATGTTGGATTATAGTTCATTGAATTAGCGTTGCTTGGTTGATTAGCAGCATTAGATTGTGATAAATGATTGCTGTTTCCTAATTGATTCTTCACACCATCTACAGATCCACCTGCTTGAGAAACGCCTTTATCTGCTTTATACCACAATTTAGAACCTATAGCTCCACCTGGTGCAGCATTATCCTTAATTATATAGGTAATACGATCTCCGTCGTTTAGGTTAATTGATGTATAAAAATGATCTGCTCCTTCTGTTAATGCATATCTTGCGTCACTAGCATCAAACGTATCATCACTACTAACTATTAAATCTATTTCACTACTATTATAAGCTGATTTAGGCAAAGCTATAAACACAGTACCTGTTTCTCCTACTTCTTGGAAATACCATTTTCTTTTTATGATATATTCATGATTAGCTATGTCAAAATTTTCAACTTCAAAATTTCCTCCATTATGACCAAAAAGTAATGATGTATTTAATGGTAAACTTGTTCTTGAAAGCTCACTATTTAAAGATGAATAGTCATTATCAGTTGCTACAACAAGCTCTTCATTATTGTTTGATTGAGCAACTTTTTGATTAATAGACCCAATACTACTATCATTGATTATACCTGAAACGTCATTCCAATATGATGAATTATCCCATAAAATGGTGTTTGATGAATTCACATAACTACCGATACTTTTATTTAAGGTAATACCATATTTAATCGCTAAGTAAGATTCTATTTTATGAATATCTGTTGCTGACAAACTATTTTCTTCGTAAAAAATAATTTCAGCAATTTCTCCATCATAATTTACATTATTTGTAGTCCCGTTTTCGGATGATGCTTCTGATCCATCACCAACAAAACCATATCTATTACTCGATGTTAAAATGGGTGAAGATGTAATATCTTGAGAATAATCAACATTACCATCTAATCTCATAACAGACTCATTTGTCTCTGAAGAATTGAATATAAATGTGCCTAAATGCGCGGCATTATCATTTGATGCTGTGTTTGCTACTAAATCTCGTGTTCCACCAGATTGATAAGACATTGCTAGTCTCCCATCTCCATGAATATAAAAGTTAAAGGTTTCACTTCTATCGAAATCAATAAACGACCAATTCCCATTATAACCTGTAGAACTATAATCGGTTTTATAAATCACAAACCCGTACAGCTGGTTTATGGTTTGATTGTTAGCATAATTCAGATTAGAAATTGCAAAACTATCGTTTGCACCATCAAAAGTGAACGTACTATTAAAATTTAAAGCATTACTTTGTATTGGTTTAGCATTAGCAGTAGGTTGATAGAGTTCATTGTTTAATCCACTATCATCTAACCAAGTTAATGTTCCATCATCACTAACACCAAAGTCGCCTCTTACCCAAATAGACATGTCGGACTTGCCAACACCTCCAGGAGATTGCGAAAAACTGATTAAACTGCAACTCAACAACAAAGCACAGAAAATTAGGGGTTTTAAATTCATAACGTATGTAGGTATTTAATTATTCAATTTTGATTTCATGATTATTGAAATAGTCCATATCTAAGATCAATAATTCTGATGCAAAGATATCGGCTATACTCAGCTCAAATCTACTATTTCGGTAAAGCATCTTTTTTGTTACGATGAAATGCAATTATGTGTCGAGGAGTTGATTTCACCCAATTCTTTAAGGCATATTCAACAGAAATGACATCAGTATTTTAACGGTAAGTATAGACATTAATCGATTCATCGAAAGTTTCGAAAAATGTGTAATCAAATTTTCATTATGAAGT
This sequence comes from Winogradskyella sp. 4-2091, assembly GCF_045765065.1. Taxonomy (NCBI): domain Bacteria; kingdom Pseudomonadati; phylum Bacteroidota; class Flavobacteriia; order Flavobacteriales; family Flavobacteriaceae; genus Winogradskyella; species Winogradskyella sp. 4-2091. Next base: position 460,988 of record NZ_JBJKOD010000001.1, on the reverse strand, counting down.
AATTCTAGACCAGATACTATCAAGGGTTTGTGTAAAAGTCTAAGTTAGGGGGAAATTTTTCTATAAAGGGAATTGACTTAAGTTAAAATGTGCTTTTGACTTTAACTTTATAATAAGTAGTTATACGAATATAACACTTCAAAAGATAAGGGATTGTCTTTCATAACATTACAAAAATAGGCTATTAAATTAGTGATTAAAATTTTTGCAATATACACTTTATCTAATAGAAATATGTATTTTATCGGATAAAAATGTATTTCATCCGATATTTACAGCTATTTCTTTAAGACACTGCTATTTAAAAAAAGTTACTAATCCGAAAAATTACACCTTATTTTGAAGCAAAAGCTTTCACATCACTTTCACTGACTTCTTTTTCACCCAGAATTATTAAACGTTCAACAACATTTCTTAATTCTCGTATGTTACCTGTCCAATCATAATTTTGAAGTAATTTAATCGCTTTTGCTGAGAATGACTTTTTAGCATTGCCTTGTTCGCCAGAAATCTTATCCGCGAAATAATTAATTAAAAGAGGAATATCTTCGCGTCTATCGTTTAATGCTGGCACTTCAATTAAGATCACTGCTAACCTATGGTATAAATCTTCCCTAAACTTTCCATCGGCAATCTCCTTTTTAAGATTTTTATTTGTAGCTGCTACAACTCTAACATTCACTTTAATATCCTTATCACTACCAACACGCTGAATACGACTCTCTTGTAATGCTCTCAGAACCTTAGCTTGAGCAGATAGACTCATATCTCCTATTTCATCTAAGAATATGGTTCCGCCATTTGCAGCTTCAAATTTACCGGCTCTATCTTTAGCTGCAGAAGTAAACGCACCTTTGACGTGACCGAATAATTCACTTTCAATTAATTCACTTGGTATTGCTGCACAGTTAACTTCAATCATAGGGCCTTTAGAACGATCACTTTTTTGATGTAACCAATGTGCTACGAGCTCTTTCCCTGTACCGTTTGGACCTGTGACTAAAACACGAGCATCAGTTGGTGCTACTTTATCAATCATATCTTTGATACGCGCAATACCATCGCTTTTACCAATCATTTCGTAGTTTTTACTGACTTTTTTCTTCAGCATTTTATTCTCTACAACTAATTCTTTGCGGTCTAAAGCGATTCTAACAGTATTTAATAACCTATTTAAATCTGGTGGCTTTGAGATATAATCAAAGGCACCTAAGCGCATAGTGTTCACGGCTGTATCTAAATCACCATGTCCAGAAATCATAACCATTGGTGTTTCTGGTTTAATTTTCTTTACGGCTTCTAAAACTTCCACACCATCCATTTTTGGCATTTTAATATCGCAAAGCACTAAATCATAATCCTCTTTTTTAATCTTTTCGATACCTGCTAAACCGTCTTCTGCCTCCTCTACTTGGTAGGTATCATTTTCTTCAGAGAGTATTTTAACTAGTACTCTTCTAATTGCAGCTTCGTCTTCTATTATTAATATTTTTGGCATAATTATAATTTAAATTTTAATCCACTTCTAAAATAGAAGGCATTCAAGTCATTTAGTTTATAGACATCTTTTCTATCATCATCTCTCAAATGATTACTCAATAAAAAGGTATAACCGACATAAGAGTATGCTATTAAATGTTTTGTAAAACAATATTCATACCCAAGTCCTCCAATGGCAACTGAAAGTGAAATATTATCAGCAACCTTCTGATTTACAGCTATAGGATTTTGAATATTTGCAAAATAACCATCCAGACCTGCAAAAGTTTGCAAGTGGCTTTTTTCGTTAAAGAAATATTTTACGTTAGACTTTGGTACACCAAGGCTAAAAGACCATTTTTCATTGACACGTCTATAATAACTCACAAATGGCAACGGAAACGGAATACCTGCTGTAGAATTATAAGTAAGTCCTAAAATTAATCGGTAAGGTCTTTTTAAATCTTCAGAATCAGTTCTGTCCTTAATTGCAAAAACACCACCATTTAAAAAGAGGTCATTCGAGGTAAGATCAGTTGTTAGCGTAGATGCAATTCTTGGTGTAACTTTTAATCCCAATCGCCAATGTTCGCTAGTTTTAAACGTATAACCTAAGCTAAAATCAATTACATGTAATTTCTCTAATTGTTTAATATTAAAAGGATAATCTTCTTCAAGATTAAGTATCATTCTATTATATTCTGCTCCAACAATGAGATAGTTTTTTTCTTTAATTTTAATAGGGTAATTAAACGAAGCTTTTAAACGAGTATATTGATCTTCTGATTTACTGCTAGGAATAAATGAATATTCTAAACGCGCCAAATCTGTTAATTGTGCTTGCGCAAGTTGCAAACAGCCAAAACATAATATGACGAGTAAAGTATAACATTTTGATAAGCGTAAATTCATTTAATCTTTCTATTTTTCTTATTTAATAATGTGTATATCGCGCTGTGGAAATGGTATGGAAATATTATTTTCTCTAAACAGTCGATCAATTTCAAAACGTATTTCGCTTTTAGGAAATTGTGCCTTGAAGCTATCCGATAATGTAAAAACCAATTTAAATTCTAAAGCACTGTCTCCAAAATTTGTGAAAACCACGTTTGGTTCAGGCATAGATAACACATCATCATTTGTACTTGCGGCTTGCAGAAGTAATTTTCTAACCAATTGTACATCGCTTCCGTAAGCTACACCAACTTCCACATTTTCTCTTGTAGTAGAGCCGTTTTGTGTCCAATTATAAAGACTATTCTCTAGATACAAGTGATTGGGAATTACCAATACTTTATTATCTATAGTAACAGCTCTAGTAGTTCTTAATTTTATTTCCTCTACTCTACCTACTTTACCCTCAATTTCAATAATATCGCCTACATGTACAGTTTGATCTATTAAAATAAAAACACCAGAAATAATATCCTTAAACAACGTTTGTAACGCTAAACCAATACCTATAAGTAAAGCCGCTGAAGCAGCAAAAACAGCTGTAACATTGACGCCCACACTATTAAGTGTTATTAAAAAGATAACAAGATAAACTACCCATCTAAAATAGCCATATACCACGTTAAATTTGCCCTTATCTTCGTTAGGTAATTTTCTGGTAATGATTTTTAAAACTACCCTTAAAACTATAGTAGTTAAAAAAATTGCAGTGACAATAATGATTACATCCAAAATAGAAATACTGATATCATTACCGATATCCATATGTAAGCCTAAGAATTCCTTGGTTTTTTCCCAAATGGTACTCTCAGTTATCTTTTCTTCTATTTCAGTTAAGTTTTGAATCATTAAGTTAATATTTCAACCATTTAAATAATTCCTTATAGGTTGGCTTTTTTCCATACATCAAAATGCCAACTCTATAAATTTTTGCGGCAAACCATACTGCCAAAATGAATGTACCTATTAATAATAATAACGATAATCCTTGTTGCCAAAGCGGTACACCAAACGGAATACGCATTAACATAACAACAGGTGATGTTAATGGAATAAATGAAAACACAGTTGATACTGTTCCATGTGGATCTTCAATAACTGTAAAAACACCAACGTAAACGGCTAAAATTAGTGGCATTAAAATAGGCAGCATAAATTGTTGCGTATCTGTTTCATTATCCACTGCTGCACCAATAGCTGCATATAGCGAGCTATAAAGTAAATAACCACCAATGAAGAAAAACATAAATGCAATTATTAAGTTGGTCATTGGCAAATTACCTATAGCAACTATTAAATTCTCAGCCATCGCTTGCGCTCCTTCAGCTTGTATCGCTTGGTTCATCATTTCTTGCTGTGGTGTTTGCACCTGCGTTAAATCAATTCCAAAAATCGTTGATACAACAACCATTAAAACACCTCCCAAGATTACCCAAATTACAAATTGAGTAACACCTGCCAAAGATGTACCAATTATTTTACCCATCATAAGCTGAATGGGTTTTACAGACGAAATAATAACCTCTATAATTCTACTTGTTTTTTCTTCAATTACACTGCGCATTATCATATTACCATAAATGATAATAAACATAAATAACAAGTAACCTGCAGCGCCACCAAATGCTAATTTTACAACATTATCTATTTTAGAACTTTTTTCACCTTCAAAACTCTCTTGCTGTATTTCTATATTAGTTTTAGAGGCTTCAATTTGTGCTATTGAAACGCCATCTTTTTGAAGCTTCATTTCTCGTAATCGTTTTTCTATTTTTTGCTCCAGTCCAGACATAATACTAAGGGAAGGTGAATCTTCTGAATAGAATTTTACATTATCCGCAAATACACTTAAAGAATCTACTTTTGCAATGTGTAGCAAGCCATAATCCTCCTTTTCCTTTACTAGAATCAATGCGTCTTCCAATTCAAGACCATTTAACTTTGTATATGTAGTGTTATCCGTATTTTGAAAAACATCTTTTAAATAACCCGTTTCATCTAAAATAGAAATGGTTCGTTGCTTATCATTATTTAATTGAGATAAATAAGCGACTACGGCAATTAGAGCAATCATTATAAGCGGACTTAAAAAAGTCATAATCACAAATGATTTATTCTTCACCTTTGTGAAATATTCACGTTTTATAATTAATGGTAAGTGATTCATCCTTAATTATTTTTTATTGTTTGAATAAAAATATCACTAGCAGAAGGTATAACTTCTACAAAGTGATGCACTTGTGCTCTAGATGTTAAAAATGAAAGTAAATCGTTGGGAGAATTGTGTTCTCCTAACTTAATATTTAATTTAATATCATCATTTAAATTTCTAAATGTTGCCGGAAGCACTTCAAATTTATCCTGAATTTCAGCAAAAACTCTATCCTTATCTAATGACTCTAAACCTACCTCAAAAGTATTTGTCTTATTTTGACGTTTAATGTCATTTAACTTTCCGTCTAAAATTTTGTTAGATTTATGTATTAATGCAATATGGTCACATAATTCTTCCACAGACTCCATTCTATGTGTAGAAAAGATGACTGTTGCACCTTCCTCTCTTAATTGTAAAATTTCGTCCTTAATCAGATTTGCATTAATAGGATCAAAACCAGAAAACGGTTCATCAAAAATCAATAATTTTGGTTGATGCAATACAGTAACAACAAACTGAATTTTTTGAGCTTGCCCTTTACTTAGTTCTTGTATTTTTTTGTTCCACCAATCTCCAATTTCTAATTTTTCGAACCAATACTTTAATCGCTTTTTAGCCTCAGTCTTACTCAACCCTTTCAATTGTGCCAAATACAGACATTGTTCACCAACTTTCATAGACTTGTACAAGCCTCGCTCCTCTGGCAGGTAACCAATATCTCTAATATGTTCTGGTTTTAATGGCTGACCATCTAAAAGAACAGTACCTTGATCTGGCATTGTTATTTGGTTAATAATTCTTATTAACGTGGTTTTACCTGCTCCGTTTGGACCAAGTAATCCAAATATGCTACCTTTTGGCACAGCAATAGATACTTCATTTAGTGCTTTAAACTTTCCGAAATTTTTAGAAACGGAATTAGCAACTAACAAGTCATTCATACAAAACTAAATTTTAGGGTTTGGTTATTACGTAAAGATATTAAATGTAATAGATATTGAATAATTATACCATACAATTTGTATTAAATTTAATTAATCAAAAATAGGTCTAAAAAATAATTAGTTCTGATAATTGTATTATGAAGAATATACACTAAATCTAACGAACCGAAGCATAAATTATTGATATTTATAGTAACGACTACAAAAACAAAACCCACCCTTATGGTTAGACAAGGATGGGAAAAAATTGCTATGAAAAAGAAAAATTATCGCCAATTATTATTAGCGATAATTCAAATATAGTATTTTTTCTTAAAAAGAAGCCTATTATGAAAACATATCTTTTACTTTTTCAAAAAAAGATTTATCCGAGCTTTCTGGTTTAGGCTCAAAATGCTCATCTTCTCTCATGCTTTCAAAAAATGCTTTTTGTTTTTTACTTAAAGTCTTTGGTGTCCAGACGTTTACATGCACTAACAAATCACCTTTTCCGTAACCATTAATACTTGGTATTCCTTTACCTCTTAATCTTAAGATTTTACCAGACTGAACACCTGGTTCTATTTTTATTCTTACTTTACCAGTAACAGTATCTATTTCTTTAGAATTTCCTAATACAGCATCTGGTAAACTCACATACATATCGTAATGTAAATTATCGCCTTCGCGTTTTAATGTCGCATGCTCTTCTTCTTGTATAGCAACCAATAAATCTCCGGCAATACCATTACCTGGTGCGTCGTTACCTTTTCCTGTAACTTTTAATTGCATACCATCAACGACACCTGTTGGTATTTTAACAGTAACTGTTTCTTCTGATACTTTTAACCCTTGTGCATCTGCATCTGAAGGTTTTTTATCAATAGACTGACCGGCTCCACCACATGTAGGACAAGCTGCAGAAGTTTGCATACGACCCAAAATAGTATTGGTAACTCTAGTCACTTGACCAGTCCCATTACAAGTTTCACACGTTTTATAAGTTGTATCTGGCGCTTGTATTTTACGTTTTACTTTTATTTTCTTTTCTACGCCATTAGCAATATCTTCTAAAGATAAAGTAACACGAATACGCAAATTACTTCCTTTAACAACACGTTGTCTACCGCCTCCACCGAAGCCACTGAATCCACCTCCTCCAAAGCCACCTCCGAAAATATCTCCGAATTGACTAAAGATGTCATCCATATTCATTCCGCCTCCACCGAAGCCACCTCCACCATTACCGTCAAAGGCTTGGTGACCAAATTGATCATAACGTGCTTTTTTGTCAGCATCACTTAAAACTTCGTAAGCTTCGGCTGCTTTCTTAAATTTTTCTTCAGCACTGCTATCATCAGGATTTTTATCTGGATGATATTTTAAAGCCATCTTACGATACGCCTTTTTTATCTCTCCTGCTGTTGCACCTTTACTTATGCCTAATACTTCGTAATAATCTTCTTTCATCAACTTAATTTCTTCGTTTCACAAATATTTGGAACTCGTATTATAGATTTTATTGCCCTATAACGACTTTAGGAAAACGAATTACTTTATCTCCCAATTTGTAACCGTGTTCTACAACATCAATAATTTTTCCTTTTAAATCGTCTGATGGTGCTGGGATTTGCGTAATTGCTTCATGATCATCAGCGTTAAATGTATCACCTTTGTTCACTGCTATTTTAGAGAGTCCCTTCTGTTCTAAAGTGTTTACCAATTTATTGTATATCAATAAAACACCTTTTCTTAGCTCTTCTGCCTCTTTATCGTCTTCAATATGCATCAATGCACGCTCAAAGTCGTCTAAAACAGGTAACATAGAAACCATTACATCCTGACTAGCAGTTTTAAACAATTCTATGCGCTCTTTTGTTGTACGCTTTTTGTAGTTTTCAAATTCAGCAAACAATCGCATAAATTTATCCTTCTCTGCAACCAATTGATCTTGCAATTGCTCCTCTGGAGAACGTTTTTCTTGAATTTCTGCATCAGCCTCTGCTGTTGTTGTAGCCTGATCCTCAACTTGTGGTTCTTCTACTTTTGTATTCTTATCTTTTTTACTCATTTTGAGTTCTATTTAAATCTTTGATTTAGAATTGGCAAAAGTACTGCCATTATTATAAAAATGTCAAAATGTCATTAACATTTTTTTATCATAATTTCACCTTACTATTACCTACCTTTGTTTAACATTAACTAACTCATAAAAAAACATTGATATGAAAAGCCAATTTTTTAAAATTTTTACATTAATTACTATAATAACATTTGTAAGCTGTGGAGACAAAGCTAAAGAAGCTGAAACAACGAAGGCTGAAGAAGCTGCCGTTGCTGAAGTCTCAGCTACAACCTATAACGTAAACACTGAAGAATCTAGTATTAGCTGGAAAGGTTTTAAGCCAACCGGTTCTCACTTTGGAACGATTGCAATATCTGAAGGTACTATAGATATTAACGGTGAAACTATTGAAAGTGGAAGTTTTACAATTGATATGAATAGTATTGTTGTTAGTGATATTCCTGCTGAAGAAGAAGGTAACGCTAAACTTGTTGGTCATTTAAAAAATGCTGACTTTTTTAACGTTGAAAAACACCCAACAGCTAAATTTGAAATTACAGGTATTGAAACTGTAGAAGGCAAAACCATGCTTTCGGGAAATTTAATGATAAAAGAAGCTACAAATAATATCAGTTTCCCTGTAACTACAGAAATTAAAGATGATATGATTGCTCTAACTAGTGAAACCTTTACTATTGACCGTTCTAAGTGGAATGTTGAGTATGGTTCAAAATCATTCTTTGATAATTTAGGAGATAAATTTATTAATGATGATATTGAAATGAAGGTTACCTTAACGGCAACAAAAGCTTAAGCATAATTATATTTATGTTGTAAAGAGAGAGCAGTCATTAAATGGCTGCTTTTTTTTTGTTAATATTTAACTTACATAAATATAAACTTAATAGCAGCGATCATACCAATAAAACCTATAAAGGCAAGTAGAATCCAAATAGTACCTTTATAATATTTTCTATGTAGTTTAAGATCTTTACGATACTGGTAACCTACAATAATTACGAAAGCTATAAAAAATAATATTCCAAAAATCAATTGACCAGTACTAAACATCTTCTTATTTTTATGCAAAAATAGGAATTAAACCAACAACTATGCAAGACAAAATTAATGCAGTTAAAGCTTTTCATACAGCTTTTAAGATAGGACATCGCGAAACTCCAAAAGCAGACCTTGGTCTAGACAAAAACTTATTGCGTTATGAACTTATGCGAGAGGAAAACGAAGAATATCTAGAAGCAGCAAAATCCAATGACTTGGTTGAAGTCGCTGATGCATTAGGCGATATGCTTTATATTTTATGTGGTACTATTATAGAACATGGTATGCAGCACAAAATAGAAGAAGTTTTTGAAGAAATACAACGCAGTAATATGAGTAAATTAGGCGCTGATGGTGAACCAATTTACCGAGAAGATGGCAAAGTTTTAAAAGGCCCAAACTATTTTAAACCCAACATAAAAGAGATTTTAGAATCATAGAAAAAGCAGCCATTTGGCTGCTTTTTTTTATGTAAGTATATATCTAAAGAGCGTATTATTTAACTTCACGTCTCCACCCATGTTTATCTTCAGATACATTATACTGTATATTCAATAAAGTTTGTTTAAACAATTTAGCATAAGAATCCTCTGCTCCAACACCAGAAATTTCAAATAATTCCTCATTATGCTGAAATGCAGAAATCTCACTGATTACAGCTGCTGTACCTGCTCCAAATACTTCTTTAAGACTGCCAGCTTTTGCTGCTTGCTTAATTTCATCAACTTTTACTTGTCTTACTTCGCAGGTAATTCCTAAATCTTCAGCTAATTGAATAATACTCTTACGTGTAATACCATCTAAAATACGATCACTAACTGGTGCGGTAATCAACTTGTCATTCACTCTAAAAAACACATTCATTGTTCCTGCTTCTTCAAGATATGAATGCGTATCAGCATCTGTCCAGATTATTTGCTGAAACCCTTCCTTCTGCGCTAAACTTGTAGGATAAAATTGTGCAGCATAGTTTCCAGCCGCTTTTGCAGCACCAACACCTCCATTTGCAGATCTACTAAATTGCTCTGCAACCAATACACGTACTGGTGAGTTATAATACGATTGTGCTGGTGAACAGATAATCATAAAACGATAAGTATTTGCAGGTGAAGCCGAAATAGCTGGTTCGGTTGCAATTACAAAAGGGCGTATATATAACGAGTTACCAATTCCTGGTTTAATCCAATCATTATCTAATTTTAATAAGGCTTCTAAACCTTCAAAAAAATAATTTTCAGGAAAAGCAGGCATGGCCAAACGTTCTGATGATTTATTTATTCTATCAAAATTCTGCTTTGGTCTAAAAAGAAAAACTTTTCCATCATTATCCTTATAAGCTTTCATACCTTCAAAAACAGCTTGACCATAATGAAAAACCCGAGCAGACGGCTCAAAAGTCATCGCTTGGTAGGGCATAATTTTAGGTGCTTGCCATTCGCCATTTTCGTAATCACAGACAAACATATGGTCAGTAAAAACTTTTCCAAAATCTAGTTTACTAAAATCTACACTATTAATCTTTGTAGTTTCAGATTTTTCAATGCTAATATTCTGTGTCTGAATAGCCATAATTAAATGATGTTTAGCAACAAAAATACATAATCGACAGCGTTAAAAAAAAGTAATATTCCTTAAAATTGTTTAAATTTACAAATCGATAATTATTCAATAAAAAATCTATCAATAATGAAAAAAATAATTTTACTATCCGCAATTTGTTTCGCCCTGTTTTCATGCAAAAACGAAACTAAAACTGAGGTTGACACTAGCGAAGAAGCTACTAAAGAAATTGCCTACGCATCTTTTGGTAAAGAAATCACAGATAATGATGCACTTTCTCCTGAGCGAATGATGGAACATTACAAAGGTTTAAAAGTTGGCGACACTATTAATTCTAAAATGAAAGGGGAAATAATTGAAGTTTGTTCTAAAAAAGGGTGTTGGATGACTATTGATGCTGGTTCAGAAGAAGTCATGGTGAAATTTAAAGATTACGGTTTTTTTATGCCTTTAAATGCTGAAGGCGAAGTTGTAATTCACGGTAAAGCTTTTGTATCTGAAACTTCTGTTGATGAATTAAGACATTACGCAGAAGATGCTGGAAAATCTGAAGAAGAAGTAAATAAAATAACAGAACCTAAGTTTGAATACCGTTTTGAAGCAGATGGCGTTTTATTACAACAATAAATATCTCAGTTTATTTTTATTTTCATTTCTACTCTTAATAAATTGTAAAAACGAGGAAAAAGTAGCTGAATCAACTACTAAGAAAGTGGTTGAATACGATATGTATCAACCTTCTGAAATGGCGAATTTCATGAATGCCATGTATGCTTATAACCAACAGTTAAAAGCACAAATTATAGCTGGCGAAACACCAACGCATTTGCCTTTGGATTTAGCTAAATTACACTCGGCAGAAATGACTGATAAAAAAGGCAGAACAGCTGCTTGGAATAGTTTTGTAAATGTATTTATTGAGTCGCAACAAACCATTATAGATACCATCTCTAACGTAGATTTAAAAGAACGTTACAATGCATCAATTAATAATTGTTTAGGTTGCTATAAAACAGAATGTACAGGACCAATTCCAAAGATTAAAAAACTATTGATTCAATAAATTGAAACGAAAAATAATTACCACCTCAGATGGTTCTAAAACCATTCAAATAGAAGATTGGAACGAGCAATACCATTCCATTCATGGTGCCATACAAGAAGCAAACCACGTATTTTTAAAACATGGTTTGCTTTTTTATTCTGAATTTGTTTCAGAATCTAAACCCATTTCCATTTTAGAAATTGGTTTCGGCACAGGTCTCAATGCGTTTTTAACCTTGATTGAAGCCGAAAAATTGAAGTTAAAACTCAATTATACTGGTGTTGAAGCCTATCCTGTTCAGCTTGAAGAAATTAACCAGCTTAATTATGTGGAATTAATTTCTAAACCTCACGAAGCCGTTTTTAATAAATTACACAGTACGTCTTGGGAAACAACACACGATATCACTCCAGATTTTAAATTAGAAAAACAGGAAAAATTCTTCAAAGATATCACAGCTGTCAATGCTTACAACATCATTTATTTTGATGCTTTTGGTGCTCGCGTTCAACCCGATTTATGGACCGAAGATATTTTTAAAATAATGTATAACGCCTTACAAGACAATGGTGTTTTAGTAACGTATTCTGCTAAAGGAAGTGTAAGACGTGCTATGCAAGCTGTTGGTTTTATTGTTGAGCGCTTACCTGGACCTCCTGGAAAACGTGAAATGTTACGAGCCCAAAAAAAGGGCTCGTAACATTCAGCGACATGCAATGAGCTAAATGTTGAGAGCAACGAAACATTCAGTGAGCAAATAGCGAGCTAAATGTTAAAAGCAATGAAACATTCAATGAACGAATAGTAAATTAAATGTTGAGAGCAACAAAAAAGAGTGAATAGCATTCAGCAATATTTGTATAAACATAAATTAACCTTATCGTCACTTCGAGTAAAATTCCCTTTTTAGGAATTTGTATCGAGAAGCTATTCTATTAACAAGGTTCTCGATACAATTTTTTCGTACTTCAAAATCACTCGAACTGACGGAAACGTATGCATTAATATTTCAAACGTTAAATCCTAACTAAAACACTTACAGAACCTTTACACCTTTCGTATCTTTACATAAAAAAGAAAATGACCGTTTTAATAACAGGTGCAACAGGATTAATAGGACAAGAAATTGTAAAAAAATGTCATGCTGAAGGCATTGATGTACATTACTTAACGACTTCAAAATCAAAACTTAGTACAACAGACAATTACAAAGGTTTCTATTGGAATCCCAATAAAAACGAAATAGACCACAAATGTTTTGAAGGTGTTTCTGCCATCATAAATATGGTTGGTGCTTCTATTTCTAAACGTTGGACAGAGGATTACAAAAAACAAATCTTAGAAAGCAGAACGAAAACTGCAAAGCTGCTTCAAGACACCATAAAAACACATAATTATAAAATTAACCACGTGGTTTCTGCCAGTGCTATTGGCATTTATCCAACAAGTTTGGTTAATTATTACGAGGAAACAACTACCGAAATTTCAGATACGTTTTTAGGAAAAGTGGTTAAGGAATGGGAAGCTGCAGTCGATGGATTTAATACTTTAGGTTGTAAGGTTGCCAAAATAAGAATCGGTTTAGTCTTAGCCAAAGATGGTGGTGCTTTACCAGAAATTGTAAAACCCATAAAGTTTGGTGCTGGTGCTGCTTTTGGTAGTGGAAAACAATGGCAAAGCTGGATTCATGTTAAAGACTTAGCGTCACTCTTTGTCTTTGCGGTACAACAAAATTTAGAAGGTATTTATAATGGTGTCGCGCCTAATGCGGTTACTAATAAGGAACTGACTAAACTTGCTGCTAAAGTGTTACATCGTCCGTTGATTTTACCTAATATTCCAAAATTCGCTATGAAATTAGTTTTGGGCGAAATGCACATTCTTTTATTCGAAAGTCAACGTGTCAGTTCTCAAAAAGTAGAAAATGAAGGTTTTAATTTTCAGTATGTGAATTTGAAACCTGCTTTAGAGGATTTGTTGGGATAGATGGTTGACAGTTGACAGTTGACAGTTGACAGTTGACAGTTGACAGTTGACAGTTGACAGAAATTGATAAATAAAAAGAGGCAAATATCACTATTTGCCTCTTTTTTATAATTAGTATTTCATGTTAGTCTTCAATCCAACCCATAATAGCATTGGCTACAAATCTAGGTTCTGGTGGTAAAGCATAAATGTCTTTTTCGTAATTTTTATTGTATGGCGAAATATTCATAATATTTCCATCTACAACCAAAGTACTACTTCCTCCTGGGTCAAAGCCCATTGCTTTATCCATTCCGTATTTTAATAGAATATCTACCATGTCAAAATGCGCAGCACCTACAGATTCTCTAATACGACCGTTTACCATCAACACCATTAATTTACCTTCTTTGGTAATACCAACCGCAATTTTTGGACCTCTCATATCTGTAAAATCCAAACGTGCTGCTTGTGTTTTAATAGAATTGGTGGTTTTCCAACCTTCGTCTTCCATGTTTAGAATTTGTTGGCCTCCATCTATTAACATTGGTCCTGCTTCAATGGCATAAGAAATCTCATCCCATTTATAAGGATTTTCTTCTGGTTCTAATAATTGAATTGATAACGGCTTACCTTCTTCAAACATAGTTTCTGAAAATAAAACTTCAGGAATAGATAATGTAATTCCAACAGGAATCACTTTTACATCTTCTTTAGGCTTTGTTTTTATAATTTCTTTTACCGTATTGCCTGCAGTTCTAACAATTACATTTCCGTTGCCTTTGTAGGTTTCTTCAGTAAATGATAAATCGTAAAAACAAGGTTCTGTTTCGCTATGTGTATTGTAATGAGCACCCGTAAATGTTAAGTCTTTTTCTTTTCCTTTAACGGTTAAACCCGCTTTACTATTCACTTTTCTAATATCTACATCGCCATTTTTATAAATGATAAAAGCAGGCTTATTAAAAAGTGGTGGACAAAACACTTTGTTATCCATAATTAGCAAACCTAAAGGCGAACCAATGTAGGTTTCTGGTAGTCCGAGTTTACCAACCAATTCCGGATTTAAAATATAACCACCATTCCAAGCCAATTCAATTTTATTTGGGTTTTTGCTTTTCTTCTTGTACTCTTTTACAAGTGCTGGTACATTTTTTGGTTCTTTATTAGCAATATGTGCCGCGAACTTCCAATGGTGTTTTTTAGTATCTATTTCTGCCAAAACACCACTCCAAGGCAAACCATCTTCATACACGCCTCCTGCATACGATGATTTTACTTTCTCAACGGTTTTAGATAATTTTAAGTCTTCTTTTATTTGAAGTAATAATTTTTCAATTGGTGTACCGTTTTCAATTGCATCTTTAGTGACGATACTCAACAATTCCTTTTCGCTTAAGGTGTCTTTTAAATCTTGATATAAATCACTTTTAAGTACATCATCAAAATCTTTTGCGGTTTGTATTGGTGTAGGATACGCTAAGGTTGTACGCACACCTGCTGGTACAAACTGAATGAAGCCACTACCTTTAGGAATTCCCATGATTTTAGCCGTCATGCCATACAGCACTTTTCCGATATGAAAATGGTCAATTTCAATAATATCAGTCATCATTGCAGCCGATTCTCCATTGGTAATTAAGAAGCCATTCGCCTCTTTAATATCTCGTAAAATCTTGATGGCTTTTGGTCCCATTTGTGGAAAATGCACACCTTCTGACCATTGTTTGGTTTCAATTATACGAACAACACCTGCTTTATACAACAAGCCTAATTCTGGCTCTTTTCCGCTTTCTAAATAGTCTTTAATATCTGCACTAGAGAACCATTTTGTAATTCTAGCTTCGTGAATAAAAATGTAAACTTTTTCTAACTTATCTACATTGGCATCCAGTATTTCTGATGTTAACTCTTGCTGTATGGTTAAATTTAATTGTGCACGAATTGGTTGTAGTACAAAATACTCTAATTCATGCTTAATATAACGACCAGGAAAATACCCTTTAGGCACATTCTTTTTTAAATTCTTGGTTAAAATTTTACGGTCATCAATACCTAAATATTTACTATTGGTTAATTGAAAAAGGGCTAATTCCCAATCGGCAAAAAACTGTGGTGCCAAGGTTAAATCTGGTAAATGTTCTGGTTTAAAAACATCTGTATAAATCATATTTACCAAACCTGTAATTTCTTGAAGCGTAAAGGCCTGATATGCATAAGACTTCTTATTTCTATGACGATAGGCCAAAGCATGGTCGTGACGAATAGAAATTTCGCCATCTACGTATTTAAAAATATCATCAATAGCATTGTAATATTTATGAATCACTTCAAGATTGGTATTTACCAAATCTGGAATGTCATTCTCCATGGTTCTGGCATAACGCATCACACGACCTTTTACCAATTGTTCTTCAACTCTAAAGAAACTTGGGTCTATCAGTGATTTTAAATAATGCATAAAAGACAAACGACCATAACCAGGTAAATAATGTCTTGTTTTTTTATTAAGAATGGCATTAAGGTCATCATTTTCAAAATCTACTGAGGCTTTATATTGTTTCAATAAATTAATCACTTGCGGATTATCTTCAATAGACACCGATACCAATTGGTAATACATACGTTGTAAAATATAACGTATGTTTTTCTCTAACGCTTCTAGGCTATATCGCTTTTTAATAACGCTTCTATTATGGGTTACATCTACCATTCTGTTCTGTGGATAAAACACGTGGTCGCAAATACGCTCTGCCAATTTCTTTGGTACTTTAGACCCTTTAAATTCTAAAACATTAAGACGAAGCGACTCATCTAAATGTCTACCAATGACCTCATCATATACTTCTCTTGGCTCATATTGTCTACAGAAAATTGGTGTTCCGCAAGCTGCAGCTTCTATTATCGGTAAACCGCGTCCTTCGGTTTGACTTGGTAATAAAATAAGTGAAGCCACATCAAAAAGTTGTTTGATGTCTAATGGCTTTTTATGCTTCTTTTTAAAATCATTTTTATCGAATTCACTAAATAGAAACCCAAGTAACACTCGCGATTTAAATTCTTTAGGAAGGTCTTTTAAGAATTTTTTGAAATCCTTTTTTAAGTCGTGATAATAGTTTTGCTGACCATGCGGAATTGGTCCTGAAACAATTAAGGACAACTTTAATTGTGGATTAGTAATGAATTTTTCAGCAAAAGAATCATAAGAAAACAAACGTTTAATGAGTTTAAAATTCAACTCAATAGACTTTCTACTAATGACACGTGTAGGTTGTAAAAAGACGATGTTATTGTTTACAAAATCGAATTTTTTAATGGTTTTATGACCTAATAAAATAGGCTTTAAAGACCTTTTACTTTCGGTATGATGTGCCGCTGTATGTACTGTAATTGTCTCCTTTTTATTGGCAAAAATAGTAGAGACTTGCATAAACGCTTTAATAATATCGCGCTTACTCATGGCATGCAATTTGGTATCTACTGCTGTACCTAATAAGGCTACGTTTGCCGGATTATGACCATTAACATTGATTAAATGGTCTTGCTGAATTCTGTTGATATTCACGTTCATCCAAGAGCGACTTTCCCATGGATAAATGGTTTCTATAATTGAGAAAAATTCGCCAACATGTGCATTGTGAAAAAAGAAATCTCTTGGCCCTTTTTTAAGACCTTTCTTTTTAATTTCAACGTCTCTATTACCACCTTCCCAATAAAAATCGTGATTATTATTAATCACAGGAATGCCTAAATATTCTGAAATTAAAACCGTTGCTAATGCCAAAGACACGTTACCAGGATTAGAACAGACATTAATAAGGTATAACATGGAAATGTTATGCTCCTCAATATAACTTCCTAATTTTTCTACAAGCACTAATACCTCAGCCCAAAACTTACCAATAAGATTATTGTAGGCTTCACTACCACGTTCCATTTTTATTTTGAAGAAATCCTCGTACAAAGGCCAAGCATCAAAAGCTTCCATTTCTGGAATTACTTTTTTGAAGGCCGTTTTTGGAATTAACTCATCTGCTTCCTCTTTTATTTCGCCTGCAATAAAATGTACCGGAATATTAGGATAGATATTTTTGAAGGTTTTGGCATACTTTTCAGTTTCAACTGTAATACCATCAATGGTAAAGTAAAAGGTTAGGAATGCGATACCTCCTTTTTCAATATGCGAATCGAAAGTGGACACATTGCCTTTAAAAGCAGAAGTTTTTTTCTGCTCTTTAAATTTATCCATAAATAAACCTAAGTCAAACCAGGTATTTATTTTTTCATTTTTAAGTTCATTTAATATGGTTGTAATTTTTGTTGTTGTCTTATCAGTCGTCATGTTTTAATTCTTAAAATGTAAATAATTGGCTTAACTTTTCTTCTAATACTTCATACGAAAAGTGTTTTTTACCAATTTCGAAATTATATTCTCCAATCTCAATACAACGTTTTGGGTTGTAAATAATATCAGACATTTGCTGCACACTTTCTGGCGTGAGATTACCATCTGAAATCATTACTGTTTCAAAACCTTTGTTCCCTATATCTTGACTATAAACCGGTTGGTAATCATTTACAAAAATTGGTTTTTTAGCTAAAACAGTTTCTACAAAGGCATTACCAAAGCCTTCATACGTACTAAAATAAGTCGCTGCTCTTCCGTGTGCATACACATCAGATAAATCTTTATGGTCTAAAACCTTATGTGCTGCAAATATGACTTGGCTCGATAAATTTAAATCGTGAATTTGGTCTATTAACTCATTATAATAGGTCTTATTTTCATCGTCATTATTATTACCAGTAATAACTAATTTTAGTTTTTTATCGTTTAGTTGGTCTATTAGAGAAATGGCTGTTTCAATCCCTTTTCGTCTTACAATACGCGTCACTTGTAGTAGCGCAATTTCATCTTTTAGAACACCAACATCTCTAAGAAAAAACTCATTTTCTGGTGTTGGCACACCATACACACGATTAAAATCCATAACATTTGGTACCAACGTGGCATCAATATCAAAACGATTTTTAAAGGTTTCTACGCCAAACGTATTAATAACCGCATGCTTTACGCCTGGTAACAATAACGGAAAGTTATCATCTACATATTTATTAATTTCTGGATGTACAGAGACGTAACGTTCGCCGCGTTCCCAATGAAAATCATGGTCGTGTGTTACAATAGGTAAACCTGTAGATTTAATTAACTTTTTAATGGCAACTCCCATTGATAAATGGCAAGGTAAAGCTGAGGCATTTTCCGAGAGCAATACTTGTATGCGCTTTTCTAAAACCCAAGCTTCCATTGCTTGATGAATTTTATTTGAAGCATCCTCAACGTGACCTAATAAAGGATAAGGGTCGTCGTCTGGCTCAAAAAAGGCCTTACGTTGTCCCCATTCTGCTTCAACGGAAAAGAAAGATAATGGAGGATACAAGTAATCGTGGTCGTAATCCATTTCCCAGGATTCAAATTCGCCAGACATAATAAAGACTTCATGTCCTAGCTTTTTTAATACATCTATCCATTTTTCGGTTTCGAGCGCTACACCATCTACACCTCCAATTCTTCCTATAATAATTCCTATTCGCATATGTTATCTAAAGTTTTGAGTTCTTTAAATATAGCGAATTGAAAAGTAGATTAAAAGGTTTTGAAGTGCTGTATGTATAGATTTATGACTTCAAAAATTTAAGTGATATTTAATTATGTGTACTATAATTTAGGTCGCTTATCTTAACGAAATGATAATTTAGAAATTATAGATTACAAGGATTTTGAGCTCTAAAGCGCATTAAAACTTTTTGTTTTAATGCGCTTTATTCTGAAATTACAAAAGCGTCGTTCAGTTCTTTTTCCGTTGGTTTTTCAAACCAAGTTTCCATAAAATCGAAGTTTTCTTTTGTGACTTCAAACTCAAAAGTAGTCCCTTTTTCCTCGTTACGTTTCATAACACGCTCTAAACGTTTGGCTTTAGGCACATCTAAAAAATGTAGTTTTATCTCGTAGTTATTCATTTCTGCGAATTTTCTAAACTTTTCGCGGTGTCCAATTTTAGCCAATCCTAAATCTAAAATAGCGTCTGTCTTAGACCCTTCTAATTGATGAATTAAATCTAACATTACACGTTCGGACCGTTCTATGCGTTCTAAAAACCAATCTAAACCATCCGTTTCTTTTTTGTCTGGCATAAACAATACGTTATTCCACACATCAATAGAAAATACCAAACCGTTAATTCTTCGTTTTAACTCGTTTGCATACGTGGTTTTACCAGAACCTGTATTACCTACAATTAGATGAATCATTTTGTGTCTTTTAGTCTATGATTTCGTAATCAATATCTAGTTTGCGTAAGGCTCTTAAAGCCGAACCCGAATTTTTATCACTTACCTCAATATCTACAGCATCGCCTTCTAAAAGGATTTCTGTGAGCTCATTAGATAAAGACGGATTTCCTGTTAAAGAAATTTCAGTAATACAGTTTGCAATTGCTCTTTTATCTGGTCGTTGTGCATCGCAGGATAACAAATTAAGTTTCATAGACATTGTTTATTACTGCAATATACAAGAGTTGTTGTTCTGTTTTATAATTAATTACAACAACTTGGTTTTTAATAATTGAAACGATAATTCTTCATCATTTCTTAAGATGGTAATTGCCAAGGTTTCTTTACCGTTATCATAACCATCTCTATAGAAGCTGCAATATTCCTCATCGGTTATGTTGGCATAATTGGTATTGTTTATACTCAATATTTTATCGCCTTGTTGTAGCACTTTAGAGGCACTAGAGGTTTCTATTACTGCATTTATTGCAACACCATTTTCATTATAAAATGTAGAAAACCCATACGAATTATAAGTATCATTACCTGCTTTGGTCACTTCTATCATTCGAAATTTTTTCTTGTTCCAGTTTAAGATCACTCTATAATTTTTAAAAAATGCTAATCCTAAATTATTGCCAGAACCACTTTTTACTGTGGTAAATAAATTATTGACTTTATGATTACCAATTTGCAACTCGTTAATCATGGTATGATAAAATGGCTTAGCTTCTGAACGACCAAATCCACCGAATGCTTTTTGACTGCCTTTTACATAATTTGTAATTAAACCTTCTTCTCGTTGCGTAACAAAGTAGTCGCCTCTTAACAGATTAGTACCACCATTTCCAAAATCTATGGTATTGTTGAGTACTTTTTGTCCATTGATTTTTAAGGTAACCGAAGGTATTCCTGCTGTTCCGATATACATTTTAGAATCTATAGTTTCTGTTGGAATGTCTAATTTACTTTCGTCATTAGCTATTGTAATGGTCTGATTAGGAAAATCGAAATCCCAAACCGCTTTTCGCATTAAGTTAGACCCTAAAAGACCATGTATTTTTGTGCAACTTATTTCTGTTATCTTATTGAGGTCTGCAATACCTGTAATTGTGTTTTTAAAATCTACGTTACCTATTGTAACGTTATCAATTGTTGCATATTCGGTTGAATTTTTAGTGTCGTTGACATCTTCTATATCTTCAGCACCAAGCACTTTTAAATTCAGTGCCTCAGCAAATTCTGTTGTTACAATATTAGAAGACCCAGTATCTAGAATAAAATTATAAGCTTTATCTCTAATTTCTACTTCTAAAACCATCCAACCATTTACGTATGTAAAAGGAATGGTTGTTTTAAAATTTTCTTGCACTACGTCGCCTTGTTTTAAGACGTTGTCAATGTTTGAACCTGCACAATTAGATAATGTTAGTAAAATAAGGACTGCGTAAAATAATTGATGTAATTTCATAATTAGCGTTTTTTGATTGATTAATGAATGGAATAAACATTGGTTTACCCCTTTATACTACTAGACGCTAATTTTATTGTTATGGTTGCCTGAGGGTTTTATTTTAATTGCTCAGCTACCCAATTTTGTAGCTCAGATGCATCCATTTTTATTAATTTCTCGATACGCTTATCTTTCTTTAAACCATTACCTTTATTGGCAGAATAAACTTTTATAAGACTATTAATACCAGAAATATTACCAGCTTCAACATTGTCTTTGTCATCAGGATTTTCAATAGCATATTTTATCCAGCCACCTATAAATACCATTAAAAGCTCAGGATTTTTAGTCGTTAAATCTACCTGAAATGATTGCATAGCAATAGTAACAGTTGGTGTGCCAGTTGCCCATTTCATTAAATAGGCATTTGCCATAAGCCTTTTATCTGCTTCCTCACTCATTGGTGTATTTTCTAACCAATTAATACAGTCTACAATTTGTGGCTCATGTTTTACATAGTCTTCTGCAACTTCTAACTTTATATTATCTGGAACCTCGAAAGTTTGAGACCAACTTAATTGTGCAACAAAAAGGCTTAATGTAAATGCGAAAATGATGTTTTTTAATTTCATAGTATTGGGTTTGGTTTGTTTCTTTTAACGTTCACTTAGATTAATATTCTTTCTCAAAAATGGTATTTCGCTCCGAGTTTTTCTTGTACAGATTTTTTTCTGGAAGCTCAATAGTTGCTTGAGAACTGTAGTTTTTATGGTTTGGGTTGCGCATATAATCTAACTGATGCGCAATCATTTTTTGAAATGGCAACAAGAAATTAGAAGTATCGCAATCTTCTAATCCGCCTTCTTTAAGTAAGTTTAAAACCGTATAAACCGACTCAATAGTGCTTAAGCAAAGTGGTTCTGGTTGTTGTTTAATGATAAATGCTGATGTAATAGTGTTATCAAAACTCACGCGTTTTAAGGCTTGTAAATTCTTACTCAATTTAAGCATTTTGCGCGCACAAGGCCAAGTACCATCTAAGATAAAGATGTGTGGACTTTTACCTAAACTCGACTTAATATCAGCACTACTGCCAAGCGATAAGTTGAAACTCGCTTTACCTGGATACAACAAAAAGCAATTGTCTTGCGAGTTTAGAATCTCATTAACGCGCTTATGCGCTGTAAAATCGACGCCAACTATAATTTCTGAATTTTGAAGCTGAAGCTTCGTCATGTGGCCTGTTCCGTTTTTCTCTTTTTTGTACTCCTTTGGATGCATTAAAATAATAAAACGGGTTTGGGTTTCAACAGGATTTATGTGACTACAAATACAAGTGCTTTTAGGACTCATGCAGTAGTAACAGGTTAATCTTGGTTCTTTTGTTTTTGGTTGCAAATTGTGGGTTTATCTATTTTTCTGCGGTTAGAGTACATCTATTTATATTTAAAAATACAATAATACGCTTATTGTTGTTCGCAAATAACGAAAAGAATTAGTTGTTATTCTCGTGCGGATAACTCATATTTAGCACATATGCTCAGTTGAGTAGTTTAAGAATTAAAAATGGCAAATAAAAATCGAATAGAAAATCCTTGACTGTTTTTTACTTTAGATTAAATTAGATATTATCTTCTGTTATTAACATAAAGTATGAGCCCGTAATAAAAAACACCCATAAAAATAATCTTGAAAATTATAAATAAAGACCTATTACCAATATTTGTTTCTATTAATGCACTTACCATATTTGCAGCAAAAAAACTTAATACAACTCTTACAAATGTTATTTTTAAATATCTCATAAATAAATTTCTGATTTAAGATATACTAATACTCGTGCTCGCCTGTTATGAGTGAAAATTTAGACTAAATAGTATAATAAACATCTTACTGCTTAAAAACGAGCGCTAGAGAGTGATTTATTCCTCAATTATTCGTTTTATTCTTTCAAAAACAGTTCTTTCATAAGAGTCAAATTCATCTAAAATCCTTTTTCTGTTCATTGCATTGGCAGAGTCATAGTAATCTACAATATTTTGAGGAACACCAAAATCACTTGCAATTCTAGCTTCTTCACTAAATGCATTGTATTCTAACTTAATTAATAATTTGTCAATTCCAGAAACTTCATCAATTGTAATTTCTAGTCTTTGAGATTCAATGTATTTGTACATTAAATTGAATATACCTAAGTATTTTACTAATTGATATTTAAACGTATTGAATATTAAGCTAGCACTATCTCTCATTGCTTTATTTACAATTAGACTATAATTAATCGTAAATTCTTTTCCGTTTTTTTCTTTTAATAATTTTTTCTTTTCTTGTTCTTCTAAATAACGATTATAATAATATTCGTAATTACCCTTAAATCCTTTTGTTAGATAGCTGTTCAATGATACTATAAGAATTGAATAGTCTCTTTTATCAAACTTATCGAAATACGTGTTTTCAATTAATCCTCTCAAATTTTCATTTTGTACTTGTTCAAAGCATAGGTTTAATATTATTTGTATACCTTCTTTATTAATCCGCAAAGATGGTGAGTTTAGTTTTCCAATAAGAAGTTTGATTTTTTTGAGTTCTTCTGAGTTTAATAGTTTTATTTTATCATAAATAATAATCTTATCTCTCTTGCTCATAGCCTTAAATTGCGAAATAATATTATTAGGAATACCTCTTTCATTTTGCATTTTGTGGACTTCTTCAAGTCTTTCCTTACTTCTATCATCTAAAAACTGACTAGGTGTCATCTCATCGTCAATTTCGTTTTTTATTTGACTTGGATCATAATTCTTATGTTTTATTGGTTCGCCTTGTTGATTTAGTTTACTTATAAATTCTGAATCTAATGAAATTACTCTGCCTGTATAATGTTCCATAAACCTACCAGCTCGTCCTGCAATATTTTTAGCATCAAATGTAACTAGTGGTTTTGCGTATTTTCCTAAACCTTTAAGGCTTTTATAGACAATCATATTTTTAGCAGTAGTATTTACACCTTCAGTAATTGTTGTTGTAGAACAAAGAATGTCAAGACCAGAACCTGAATTATTAAAGAGACTTACAATTTCTTTCTGAATATATTTAGGGACAACTCCGTGATGCACTCCAATACCTTTTTCTAGTGCTTTAATTACAATCCAATCGTTGTCATATTTATTTTTAAGGTGATTTAGAAAAGCCTCAATGTAATCAGTGTTTATTTTACTTCTTTCATATTCCGAAGCTACCTTTTCTGATATGGCTTTCGTATTACAGTAAACTATTGCATTTTCATTACGTATTAATATTCTATCTAAAAGTTCTTGTATTTTTTTCTTCTTTGTATTCTTACCTTTTAGATTAAAATTTATACCATCTACTGTTATTTCTGTATTAACATTTTCAATGTTAGTTTGGCTAACTTTTACTATTTCATATTCATTTCTAAGAAGCTTTGTTATACCTAAATCATTCAAAAACAAATCAAAGGAAGGATTGTAGAAATCTGATTTTTCATTTAAAATCTCTATATATGGACCAGCTAATAATATGTCGATATTGGGGAATTTAGAAAGACCATAAAAAATAGACATTCTATAGGCTACATCTCTTTCATTTTCTCGTGCCTCATCATCGATAATATATCCATTATCTATTTTGTAAACTTCATCAACGAATATGAAATCTAGGTCAAGACTTTCATTGTTTTTGTCAAGGAATGAAAGGAATCTTTCAGGCGTAAAAATAAAGATATTATATTCTCCATATTTATTATCAATGTCACTTAAAGTATGAATCTCATAGTCTATTGGAAAATTGATTTTTCCTTCTTTTATTTTTGCTAGATTTTCTGATAAGAGGGCAATGCTAGGGAATATTAATACAATATTTTTATACTTGATTTTTTTAATAACTTCATATACTAAATGGGTCTTACCAAATGAAGTTGATGCTGAAAGGAAAAATCGATTTTGATTGCTAGAGACGAAAAGGTCTAATATTTCTTTTTGATATTGATGTAATTTTGAATTATCATCTGTGTAAAGAGTTGATTCGTAAAGCAAAGATGATATTGTACTTAAACCAATATTTTCATCATCTATTTTTAATGAGTTTTCATTATTGAAATTTGTCAGAATATCATAATAGTGCGGTATTCCAGCTTTATTGGATAGGTAGAGTAGAAACCTTTTATCAGCATCATCAAGGTCTTCGTTTTTAATGAAATCAAAATATTCACAAACACTACTTAGAAGATTGTAGTCTTCCAATTCTCCCTTATTAAATGAATTTAGTGCTTTTACGACATTAAGGGTTCTTTCGTATCTATCCATTTAATTATTGTTTCTTTTGTCGCTTTAACATCATCTATAGGTAAGAATATAAAGAATATTGAGAAATCAATACTTATATCATCAAAGCTGATATGACTGAATTTGTCTTTTATATGTTCGACTGCTAACTTTATTGAATCACTATAAGTTTCGCTAATAGAGTTATATGTAACAAGTACTGGATAAATTAAGCTGATGTTATTATCATTCAATTCTTCTTCCAGAGAATCTATTATGCATTTTTCCCATTTATTTAATATTGAATATAATTTTGAGGTTTTATCAACTATATTACCTTTGTGCTGAAGTATTGTAGTGAAGTTTGTATTTACCAAATAGTCATCAGAAATTGCTTTTTCAATACTCTTAAAAACGCTATTTATTGCGCTTTTACAATCTTCATAAAATTTTGTTTCGCCAAACCAAAGTTCAATTTCATCTTTTCTTTGGACTAGATGAAAGGCATCATAGCCAGTAACTTCGGTTTTCTTTTGAATGTCATAAAAGTATCCTCTTGATATTAAGGTGTCTGTTTTATAAAAATGCTTTAAGATGCAATAGAGCAAAGATTCTCCGTAAATTCCAAGCTTTCTTTTTGCAAGGTCATTAGCAGAATAATTGAATTTAAACTTATTATTAAATGCTTTTAAAAACATTTTTTGGTGATTAGCACCACTTAATTGAAATTCATCATAAGCATAATAAAGAATACCTTCGTAAATTATTTTTGCTAAATCTGAATCATCATCTGATTTAAAGCAGTCATCCTGAATATTTGCAGAAGTAACACAAGTTTTGTCAATTTTAGTTGTCAAGTCAGGTAAACTACATTCTAGAAGAATGGTCTTACTTATTAAATCTTTTAGACTTGGTTTCATTGGTATTTTTTTTCAGCTTGTAGTTAACTGGTTATATAAAACTCGACGTAAGAGGTACCCCAACTTATAATTGGTATTCCAGTACTTTTTCAAATTGTTCTTATAGTTCCTAAAATTAACAAAAAGTAAGAAGAAACCTATACGTAGATCTACGTATTTTTCAAATTTAAAAGAGGACACCAAAGGCGTTACAAAATAGACTTTGGCAAAATTTTGCGCGTCCAAGTTTTAAGACGTTTGTAGTTATCTACCTCAGCATCTGGATTGTACTCTAAAGTAGTTTCCCAAGAGTTTTCGGGCTTAAACTCTATTTCCATACCTTTTAAAACGCCTTCTGAGATTTGTGGTGAGTTAACAATGACTACGCATTCGGTGTTTAAATTGGCACTTCTTGGGTCTAAATTAAAAGTACCAACCACAGTGATTTTATTGTCTACAACCATAGATTTGGCATGTAAGCCAAAAATGGGTTTGTGCTCTAGGGTTTCTTGCAGTTCGCCTGTCATAATACTTATGCGTTCTTCGGCATCTGGTTTAAACTCAAAAATGCGTACACCTGTTTTTAATAAGGTTGCTCTGGTGCTTTGGTAACTGCTAAAGGCTTCTAAATTGTCGGTTGAGGCTAAACTGTTGGTGAGGATTCTCACTTTTACACCTCTTGCTGTGGCTTCTGTAAATAAGCGTTGCGCTAAACTGCCTGTGATTAAATATGGTGATTGAATGTCTATGGTCGTTTTTGCATTTTTTACCAACTCTATTAATGCTGTGGTAGAGCGTCCGCCTCCTCCTAGTCCGTTAGTGCCATCGTTTTTTCCGGGAATATCTGAAATAAATTGCACATCATCTAACCATACTAATTTTCCGGAGGCATTAATGTTTTTAAAGGTTTCTGGCAGGTTAGCAATACGTGTTCTTACTTGTGGCCAGAAATTTTCTGGGTTACAGGCATACTCATGCAAGGCATCAAATCTGTTGGATTCGGTTGCGTTGGTTGGCACTTGGTCTACTACAGTGGTAACGTCTTGGCTTAAATCGCTAACCCAGAAGTCCTCAAAAGAGGTATTCATGGTTTTTGAAACTTTGCCTAATAAAAGTATGTCTCTGTCTCTAAAATTGTACTCGTGGTCGTAATCAAAATATTCGTCTGCAATATTGCGTCCGCCTGTAATGGCTACTTTACCATCTACAATAAAAGTTTTGTTGTGCATGCGTTGGTTGGCAGACCTAAAATCGGTTGTGAAGGTTTTTAGTTTCCCGAATAGGTTTTTGCCTAAGTTAACACCAGGATTGTAGATTTTTACAGTAATATTTTCATGAGATGCAAAGCTTAAAATATCTTCGATATCTGCATCTACCATAATATCATCTACAAGGATGCGCACTTTTACACCACGATCTGCGGCTCTAATAAGGTAATCGCAAGCGATGAGACCTACATTATCTAATGAAAATATAAAATATTGAATGTCTATGGTTTTTTCGGCATACTCGCTCAACCACGCTCTGGCGACCATAGAACCGCTTCCGTCTTCTAACACATAAACACCTGTTTGGGTTTCCATTTTGGCGTTGAGTGATGCCAGTTCTTTAGATAGAGATGTGCTTTCGTCTCTGTGAATACTGGCGCAAAAATCGGTTTTTGCTTGACGTTCTGGTTCGTTTTTACAGGATATGATTACAACGCATGCTAGCCATAAAAACATGATGTTTTGCTTTAAGAAATGGTATTGTGACTGTTTTGGTTGGGTTTGCATTGTTGTAAATTATTTTAGTCTATTGAAACAAAAATATGATAAAACGTCTGTTCGAGTGATTTTGAGTATAAATTCTTGTTCTCGATACTAATTTTACGCATTGCAATCGAAAAATTCACTCGAACTGACGAATTTGATAAAAACTCTGCAACTATTGGTTTTTCAACTTTTGCTTAAACATTTTTGCTGCAGAGGTGTAACCGCCTTCTGTTCCGTCGACAAAGTGTGAGTGTTTGGTTTTTCGGTCTAACACGTAGCATGACATTACTGATGCATGCGTCACGTGAATACCATAAATGAGTTTGTTGTCTTTTTCGAGTTGATTTAAATAGGTTGTAAATTCATCTATTTTAGATTGTTCTGCTGTAAAAACTGTGTTAATCATACCATCTAGCATAAAGGTGTGCGATAATTGCCCAATCTGTTCTAAATAGTTTTTACCGTCAGCAGACAGGTTGAGATAAAATTTACCAATAAGAGTTGAGAACCATTTTTTAAACAAGTAACCTAAGCTTTGCTTGTGTAAGCTAATTTTCATCTCTTCCCAAATAGTGAGAATACTGTAATTCAATTTTAAATTATCTGTTTTAATAATTTGGCGTTCATTAAAATCGCCAAACACCCTATCCATTTTATTAATGACGTCTCTGTAAATTAATCTTTGATCTTTTTCATGGCGAGCATCTAGCAACAAACACACTACTTTTTTCTCAGATTGGTCTGGCTCAATTTGTTTCCAACGGCACTCCATGCCTTCTAAATTCAAAAGCATTTTTTCGAAATTAGTCCGCTTCTCTTCAAAATTAGTTTTAATAATGTCTTCAGCCTTCTTTAGACCATCACCTAAAACAACAGGTATTGATAATTGGTTGGTTAATTGGTGCTTTGCCATTTTTAAACCATAGTCTTGACCCATTAAATAACTTACCGAAATATGACCTACTCTAAGTACTAAATTTGTGTGGTTTTTTATATGAATACTGTAATTATCTAAGATTTGTATGATGTTATCTAAAAATAAAGTCGGTATTATAAAGGTTGCACCATCACCTCCAAAAAAGTAGGGAATTTCTACACCTTGCTTTGCTTTTCTAATAAAATTTAAAACGGAAATAATAGCGCCTGTGGCTGTTAAATTAACTTTATGATGTTTACCTTGATCCACAGCTTGTGTAGAATTTAAAATATCGACTACAACAACATGCCAAGTATCTGGCACATCTGAAAAAGCAGATGCATTATCTAGCAACGCTACAAGTGTACCTGTATGTTTTTGTAGATGGTTATAGTATTTTAGGTTTTCTACCATTTTGGGCTCACGCTATTTTGTTTAAATTTGATCATCTTCCTTTGCCTCTAAATTATTCCTTTTTTTAATATGATGCGCAATAACATTCATCTTAAAAAAAATAATCTATCCTACAAAAAAGCACTTACAGAATTGCAAGTGCTTTTATACTCCTAAGTTTCTAAATGAATTAGTTTACTGCAGGTAAATGACTGTAGTTTTTACTATAGTTTAGCATTTGCTCTGCAAAAGCATTTGGCTGTGTAATTTTAATTGCTGTGATGTCGCCAGCATCATTTGTTTCTGGTACCAACACTGGGTTTACAAAACCACTATAAGGAGGCGACGGAAATTGTTTATTTCGTTCTAAAACCTCAGCGTGTATTGCTTGATCTACTTTTACACCATATCCTTCTACTAAAGCTTCAACGGCTGCAAAATCGCCTTCAGACTTAATGCGTTGTGTTTCTTTTAATAATTCACCAAAAAGTGCGTGTAGTTTTTCGTAATCATTAATATTGAAATACGTTTTTCCGTCTCTGGTAACCTTTTCAATAACGTTATCTGCTTTTCCTTTTTCAAAAACCCAAGCAGAAACCCATTGTCTGTTTCTCATATGCGCTTCTTCTACATCATCACCAAGATTTAAACGAATTAACTGCGTCATTAAACCGTTTCTGATGTAACCATCGTAAGCCGCTTTCCCAACTTTTTTCCAGTCTTCAACTAATCCTAATTCTTGTAATTTAGAATCGTATAAGTAATATAAACCAACTAAATCAGCTCTTCCCTCTTCTAGAGTAGATGCATAATTTTTAAGTGTTTCTTTTGTTTCACCAACACCAGGATTTAATTGTCCTGAGGCATGACCAATAACTTCATGCAACGCTGTGTGTAATTTATCTGCTAATTGTCCGTATGCTTCTTCAAGTTGAAGTTCTTCTTCGTCATTTACAAATTCTTTTAAACGACCAGAACCACCAGCATTATTGTATGCATGGATGATGTTTCCTAAGGATACAGATTTACTTCCAACGGCAGCTCTAATCCAGTTTGCATTTGGTAAATTAACTCCAATTGGCGTACTTGGCGATGCATCACCAGCTTCACCAGCTACGTTAACTACTTTGTAGGTTACACCAACAACATCTTTCTTTTTGTGTTCTGCCATTAGAGGCGAATTGTCTTCAAACCATTGTGCATTATCAGATAACACAGCCATTTTTTTAGACATATCAAAATCGTTAATTTGTACAATAGTTTCATAAGAGCCTCTGTAACCCAATGGGTCATTGTACACTTCAATAAAACTATTAATATAATCTACATTGCCTTCTGTTGCTGCTGTCCATGCGACATTGTAATCATCCCAAGTTTGTAAATCGCCTGTTTTGTAATAGTCAATTAATAAGCCTAAAGCATTGCCTTGAGCTTCATTTTCTGCAACACCTTTTGCTTTCTCTAACCATTTTACAACTTCATCAATTGCAGAACCGTAAAGTCCACCAGATTTATAAACGCGCTCTTTTAAAACACCATTCTCTTTTACCAATTGCGAGTTTAAGCCATAAGATAATGGCTTCTTTGGATCTGGCGATTTTTTAGTTTTGTAGAAATCTTCAACATCCTTGTTTGTAACATTTGGTCCGTAAAAATTAACGGCAGATTCTAATACATTATCAACACCTTTGGCTTGATTTACTTTTTTAGAATCCTTATCATTAAACAATACCTCAAACGCTTCGCCTTCTAACGTTGCACTCGTTGCTGACAATAACTTATTTAAATAATCTTTTGAAAATTCTGGCACTATCTTAGCATTTGAGTAATGATGATGAATACCATTGCTAAACCAAACACGTTTTAAATAGGTTTCAAAATTTGTCCAGTCTGACGTGGATTTATCGCCTTTATATTCTGTATAAGCCGTTTCTAAAGCTTTTCTGATAGCAAGATTATGTCTGTAGTTTTGATCCCACATAATGTCTCTACCTGCCAAACCTGCTTCCGTTAAATAATACACTAACTTTTGCTCTTTAAGGGTTAAATTATCCCAACCTGGAATTTGATAACGTAGAACCTTAATGTCTGCAAATTCTTCAACATTAAAACTGAATTCTTGTTCCACAGTCGCTTCTGCTTCAGCAATTTCAGTTTGAACTTGATCCTTACAACCCACTATTAATAAGGCAAAAAGACCAATTTTTAAAAATGATTTTATATTCATGTTATATTTTTTAGTTGAAACCAAAGATAAGGTTTATATCACATATCATAAAATCACTATCTTTGAGAAACGCAAAATAATCTTAGTAAATGAAAGCTGTTAAATATATACTTTTCTTATTGCTGATCCTCGTTATAGGATTGTCAATTTATATTGCTGTACAACCTAATTCTTTTGAAGTTACACGCAGCAAAATCATTAAAGCACCACCTTCTGTTGTGTACGATAATGTGATTGACTTTAAAAACTGGGAACCATGGAATTCTTGGAAAGAAGAAAACCCAGAACTTATAATGACACTTGACGAAAATACCAAAGGTGTTGGTGGATCGTACACATGGGAAGACGAAGATGGCATCGGTGTTATGAAAACAATAAAAGCAACACCAAACACTTCTATAACACAAGAAATGCAATTTGGAGAGTTTCCTAAATCTGATGTTTCTTGGGATTTTAACCCAACCAAAGATGGTGCTACTGAAGTAACGTGGACTATATCTGGTAAGGATTTACCTTTTGTGTTCAAGATGTTTTCTACGTTTATGGGAGGCATGGAAAAACAAATTGGACCTCATTATGAACGAGGATTAACACTTTTAGATAGTGTTATTCAAAAAGAGATGAAAGTTTATAGCATAAAAACTGAAGGTGTTACACAACATAGTGGTGGTTATTATTTATACAACACCATGTCTTGTAAATTTAGTGATTTTGAAAAAAACATGACTGCAATGCTTCCAAAAGTTGGTGCTTATGCTATGACTCATAATGTAACTATGGCTGGACCTCCTTTTATTTTATATCATAAATGGGATGAAGCAAACGATGCTGTTATTTTTTCTTGTTGCATACCAACAAATTCTAAAGTCGTAACCACTGAAGACGATATTTTAACAGGACAACTAGACTCTTTTAGAGCTGTAAAAACAGTATTAACCGGAAACTATAGCAACCTACGAGAAGCATGGGAAACCACTATGAAATATATTTCGGCTAATGATTTAGTTATGGTTGAAGGTGGCGCAATGCTCGAAACCTATTTAAATGATCCTATGAGTGAGTTAAATCCTGCGAAATGGGTAACTGAGATTTATGTAGAAGTTGAGGATAAGATTGAAGACTGAAGACTGAAGACTGAAAGCAAACAACAATAAAGTAAAAGGATAAATTTGAAACAAATAGTACTCGTTTTTCTTGGTGGAGGGTTTGGAAGTTCCTTACGATATATTATAGGAAAATGGCTTAATAATTCTGAAACTGGTATTCCTTACGGAACGTTTGCAGCCAATATTATAGGAAGTTTACTCATTGGAATAATCTTAGGACTTGCCGCAAAAAACGACACGTTATCACAGAGTCAAACATTACTTCTAGCTACTGGCTTTTGTGGTGGATTTACAACATTTTCAACCTTTGCTTATGAGAATCATATATTTTTGAAATCTGGCGACTTTATGAGTTTCGCTATTTATACTATTGCTAGTTTTATAATTGGATTTTTAGCCGTGTTTTTAGGCATGTATTTGGCTAAGTAGATGTTGGAAATTAATTTTTCTCGCTAAATCGCAAAGCCGCAAAGAAAAAATTTCAAATTAGAACTTTGAAGCTCTGAAACGGAGTAATTCTGAAACTTTGAAACTAAAAAGATTCTACTCTTTCACAAACATCTTCACACCTGCTTCAATTTTTGTATCAATATAATTTTCCCTAGGCACAATTGGACAAGAAAATTTATCATTATAAACACAGTAAGGGTTGTAAGCAGTATTAAAGTCAATGATCATGGTATCGCCATCAGGAATATTTAAATCGATATAGCGTCCACCACCATAGGTAGAGTTTCCATTGGTATTATCTAAAAACGGTAAAAACAGGTAATTCTCAAAACCTTCTTCACGCATTAATTCTTTTCCTTGATAAACATTGAGTTGAAAAGATTTTCCATTAATATTAAAGGTTAACACGCCAAAAACGCGCTCTAAAGACAATCTATCTGTTGTGGTTTTCATTTCAAACCATTCTGTATCTGGTGTTCTTTTTAAAGCAGCTGTTACCACAAAAGTAGAATCAAAATCAAAGAAGTCTAAACCACTAAAAGTTTTTCTGTCCTTTGACTTTAAAGGCGATTTTGAAGCATCCTTAAAGTCTGCATTCATTTTTTTCTGCCAAGCTGTACCTTCCTTAATTGGCTGCTTACTCTGAGTGCAACTCATTGATAATGTTACAAAAAGGAGTATTAAAATAGTCTTCATTTCTAAAATTTTGAAATTCAAAAATACGATTTACAAAAATTTATTGTAGCTTTGAACTCAGTAAATAAAGAAAAATAATGTTTCAAGTCATTAGATATACAAAGCAAACCAAATCGAATTCTTCGAGAATCCTTCGGATGCATTATCTATTGTAGCTATACACATATACTAATTAACAATATTTAAAAGTCCGACGTTATCGTCGGACTTTTTATTTTTATACCAACCAATAACATGAAAACATTATATAACAACTACATCAATAATTTTAAAGGGCTTTCTAAAGAAATCTGGTGGCTCGCACTCATCACGCTAATAAATAGAGCTGGTACAATGGTTATTCCATTTCTATCTAAGTATCTAAAAGAAAATTTAGAATTTTCAATTCCAGATGCTGGGACTATTTTAATGTGCTTTGGTATAGGTTCATTTATAGGCTCTTGGTTAGGTGGAAAATTAACCGATATGATAGGTTTTTATAAAGTTATGTTTTACAGTTTACTTTTAACTGGATTTGGTTTTATTGCCTTACAATACATAACATCGTTCTTAGGCTTGTGTATTTGTATACTGATTCTTATGAGTATTGCGGACACCTTTAGACCAGCTTTATTTGTATCGCTTAAAACATATAGTAAACCCGAAAACCAAACAAGATCGCTTACCCTATTGCGGTTGGCTATTAATTTAGGCATGGCATTTGGTCCAATAATTGCCGGATTTATCATTGGTTTAGATGGTTACAATCTTTTATTTTGGATAGATGGAATCACTTGTATTTTGGCAATAATACTGTTTAGATTTATTATAAAAGAAACGAAACGAAAATTTACGCAGGAAGAAAAATTAATACATAAACAAAATAGAAATGCGGTTTATAAAGATAAGTCATTCCTCATCTTTTTTGGGATTAGTTTTTTAATTGCATTATCATTTTTTCAATTAATAACTTCAATTCCAATTTATCATTTTGATGCTTATGGCTTAACCGAATTACAAACAGGATTTATTATGTTTATCAATGGTGCAATAATTGTAACGCTAGAAATGCCACTAATTGCGTATTTAGAGTCTAAAAATATGTCACATACTAAACTCATATTAATAAGTGCAGTTTTATTTGCCATTAGTTACTTTGTACTCTTATTTGATGCTTGGGTTGGCATTTTAGTCATAAATATAATATTATTAACTTTTGCTGAAATGATAGGGTTTCCCTACACTAATGCTTTTGCTTTGAGTAGAGCAAAAAAGGGTAATGAAGGGAGTTATATGGCTTTATATACTATGTCTTTTGCCTTAGCCTCAATAGTTGGACCAAAAATAGGCATGGATATCATATATAATCTTGGCTACCAAATTAATTGGATAATAACAGGTTTGTATAGTGTTATAGCTGTACTACTTTCTATTTGGCTGCAAAAACGAATAAAAAATAATCTTTAATGAATTTAAATCAAATAACAATTTCATCAACAGACACTAGAAGGTCTGTCAGATTTTATAAAAAACTGGGATTAAATCTAATTGTAGACGCCTTACCAAGATACGCGCGTTTTGAATGTCCTGAAGGCGATACAACATTTTCCCTTCATCAGACGGAAGATTTAATTATTAATAAAGGGATAACACTCTACTTTGAAGTTGAAAATCTTTCTAAAACGGTTTCTGAACTCAAAGAAAAAGGTATTACTTTTAATTCTGAAATTGCTGATCAATCTTGGTTGTGGACTGATATACATTTAAATGATCCTGATGGACATGAGATAATTATCTATCATGCTGGAAGCAACAGAAAAAATCCACCTTGGCGAATCAATTAAAATTGAAAAATGAATACTGAACTTAAAGACGTTATAATTATAGGTGCTGGACCCATTGGAATTGCGTGCGCACTAGAATGTAAAAAACGTGGTTGGAAATACACTGTAATTGAAAAAGGAGCTTTAACCAATTCCTTATTTAATTACCCTTTAAATATGACATTTTTTTCCACCTCAGATAAATTAGAAATTGATGATATTCCGTTTATTAGCAATAACCCGAAGCCTACCAGAAGTGAAGCTTTAGAATATTACAGACGTGTTACAACCTCAAATCAATTACATATAAACTTATTTGAGGCAGTGCAATCTTTTGAAAAAACAGCTGATGGATTTACGGTAATTTCAGATAAAAACAGTTATAACACCAAAAAAGTAATTATTGCGACTGGGTTTTATGACATTCCTAATTTGCTAAATATACCTGGTGAGAATTTACCAAAAGTGTTACATTATTATAAAGAAGCGCATCCTTATACTTTACAAAATGTTGCTATAGTAGGTGCTAGTAATTCATCTGTAGATGCCGCTTTAGAAATTTATAGAAAAGGTGGCCATGTAACAATGATTATTAGAAATGATGCTGTTGGCGAACGTGTAAAATATTGGGTAAGACCAGATATTATTAATAGAATTGAAGAAGGAAGTATAAAAGCCTATTTTAATTCTGATATTACGGAAATTAAAGCCAATGAAATAAGTGTAAATACGCCGAATGGCAAAATAACACTTCCTAATGATTTTGTAATTGCCTTAACAGGCTACAGACCAAATTTTCAATTCTTAGCCAAAGCCGGAATTGAATTATCTAGAGACGGAAAACAAATTCCTATTTATAATGAGAACACCATGGAATCTAATGTTGAAGGTATGTATTTAGCAGGTGTAATTTGTGGTGGACTAGAAACACATAAATGGTTTATTGAAAACTCAAGAATTCATGCTAAAATAATAGCCGCTCATATTGAACAAAGTATTGGCTAACTATTTTAGTGGTTTTATTTCGCTGTGCTTTACCACATGAGACAATACAATTTGTGTCTTTGTTTCGCCGAAGCTAATTAATTGATCTATGAAGCTTTCTAAATGCTTTTGATTTTTTAAAACAACTTCCATTACAATATTTTCATTACCTGTAATTCGGTAGCAATTAACCACTTCGTCATAGGTTTTAACTTTTTCTAAAAAAGGTTTTAGCATACCCATAAATGCTCTTAATGTAATAAGTGCTTTTAGCTGATAACCGACTTCAAAGGGCGAAATAAAGGTTGTATAACCTTGTATAATTTCCGCATCTTCCATCTTTTTTATACGTTCGGAAACTGCAGGAGATGTTATACCAACTTGTCTTCCAATCTCGGCATTAGACACTCTTGCATTCTGTTGAAGACACTTTAAAATCTTCCAATTCAAATTATCCATAATTTATTAAAGTTAAAATGCAGTAATTAAAATATTATTAAAGCAAATATACGTATTTGCTTTAAAATCTAAAGTTAACTTCAATTTTTAGTGCTTAATTTCGTCAGTATTGCTATTGAAAATATGAATTATAACCTACCATCTAATTTTTCCGAACTGCCTGTATATCAAAAGGCAATGGATATTATTGTGCTCTCTCGAAGCATATCAACCTATTTAAATCAAGATTTATCTTATTTAAATACAGATGGGTCTGAGGATGAACACATCTATTTCACAGGAGATATAATTCAACAATCTACGAATCTTGCGCCTAGAATTATAAGTGCAGAACGAGAACGTTGCACAGATAAAAAAAACAAGCATTTAGAGAGTTTAGATATCTTAACGACACGTTTGTATAGTAACTGTAGAAGACTTGAAAAATCTAATAGTAATGGTAGAGAATACTTACCAATTCTTCGTGGTGAATTAAGGAAATTTAGAAAATTGAAGCATCATTGGATGATGACGCTATAATATTTATTTCTGCTTTACCAATTGGGCATTACTCATAAATGAATTCTGATAATTCTTTATTTTAGAATTTAACTCATCTGCAATAATAACAAACTGACATTTAGTAAGACTTTCAGATAATCTTAATATATGATTGTAACCGTTATTTCGAGCTAAAAAATCGGCGTCCTCAATAGCAAATAGTTGAACTTCACCTAAATGAATTCCATTTAAAAAATACAGTTTACTTAATCGAGAAGGTGTTGCAATAACAATATCTTGTCCGTAGTAGACTTCTGTTTTCTGTTTTTCAATATCATACTCATCATAAAGCGCATAAACTCTTAAATCTGTTGGATATGTAAATTTCTCAAATTCTTCTTTTAAGTTTAATGCATCTTGCTTATCGTTTACCACAATAATTGCTCTTGGCGAATCTTCAAAAGCAGCCGCTTTTAATTTATGAATCGTTGCTATAATCAATGCTGTCGTTTTCCCCTTGCCTTTAGGCGCAATAACATATACATCTGAGCCACCTTTTAAAACAGGTAATACTTTTTTCTGAAATGAATTGGAAGTTTCAAAACCTGCGTTTTCTAAAGATTCTTTTAATAAAGGGTGTAGTTTTTTGAAAGACATGGTGTTGATTATAAAATAGCTCGATTAATAATTTAAGCATGAAGCTCCAAAGATACTATTAATGACAAACTTTACAGTCTGCTTTGTCTTGTATTTCTCCAACCAAATGTCCTTGGTCATTCATTTTAAAGCCACAACAATCCATAAATCCTTGCGCTATCTGTTTTCTAGCACGCTGTATTTGTGACTTTACCGTTGGTAACGATAGTTTTAATTGG
This sequence comes from Winogradskyella sp. 4-2091, assembly GCF_045765065.1. Classification (NCBI taxonomy): domain Bacteria; kingdom Pseudomonadati; phylum Bacteroidota; class Flavobacteriia; order Flavobacteriales; family Flavobacteriaceae; genus Winogradskyella; species Winogradskyella sp. 4-2091. The sequence goes on along the minus strand of NZ_JBJKOD010000001.1, from coordinate 422,676 downwards.
TTAGCAACCTCTTGTTGTTTTAAGCCTTTAATATCAGACAAAAACAAAGGGTCTCTATATTTTTTAGGCAAACTTTTTATAATACCTCTTAAGCAATCTTGCTCAGAATGTTCTTTGGGTTCTGGGTCTGCTTCTAACTCTAATTCTTCAACGGGAAACGCATGTTTACTTGTTCTAAAATAATCTAAGATTGTATAACGTGCAATGGAGAATAGCCATGGTTTAAGCTTAGTCTCATCTTTTAATGTGTGAAGTTTGGTATGCACTTTAATAAAAGTGTCTTGCAGAATATCTTCTGTAATTGATGTATTCTTTACTTTACTTAAAATAAAGTATTTTACATCTTCTGCATAAATTCCCCAAACCTCTTTTGTAGTCATATTCTAATTTAATTAAAATTAGTTCGGATGCAAAATATCGTATCCGAACTAACAGTAATTTAACAGTTACAATTGGTACATGTACAGTTATCACATGTGCAATTGTTGCAATTTCCTTTTGAGCAACCATCGCAGTTGCAGTTACATTCTATATTTTTCATGATATATGATTTTATTGTTCATATAATAGACGAGAGTGTTTCAGAAAAGATGCAAAACAATAGCATTATTTTTTTCAATGTGAATTATGCCACAACAATAGTGGCTTCATGCGAAATAGGAAAATTACAAGAATTAGCTATAAAACAAAGTGCATTTGCTTTAGCATGAAGACGTAATGCTAAATCTTTTTGGTCAGAATCTTTGATAGTCACCACTGGTTTTAATCGCACACATTTAAAACTTCCACTACCATTTGCTACCACTTCTAAATTACCTTCCGCACCATCTGTGTAACTTAAAACTTCAATATTATGTTGTGCACACACATATAAATAAGACATCATATGGCATGAAACTAAAGCCGACAATAATAAATCTTCTGGATTGTATAACGCGTCATCGCCTCTAAAGGGTTCTGCTGCAGACACTTGTAATGCCGACGTTTTATTGGCAATTAGAACCTCATGATTTCGGCTAAAGGTTCTTGGATTACTCGTACTTCCGCCTTCATTAATAGTCCAATTGACTTGTGCTTTAAAAGTGTGTTTTATAGACATAACTTTTTATTGAAAGTAAAAAAAGCGTTTCTAAAAATGAAACGCTTTTTTTTATAATTATATTTAAAGTTCTTCAAAAGATACTTCGATTGCGCTCAGCATAAGCGATTCACACACTTTTTGCGAAAAGGCAAAAAGTGGTTCTCTGCTTACATATTACGACGATACTGACCACCTACTTCAAACAACGCTGACGTTATTTCTCCTAAACTACAAACTTTACAAACATCCATTAAGGCTTCAAAAATATTTTCGTTATTAATGGCTTTGTTTTGTAAGTCTTTAAGCATCGATTTAGTATCATTTGCTTTATGTAAATTCTCTAAAGTTTTAATCTGAAATTGCTTTTCTTCTTCTGTTGCTCTAATGACTTCCGCAGGAATAACCGTTGGAGAACCTTTAGAACTTAAAAACGTATTTACGCCAATAATTGGGAACTTCCCGTTATGCTTCAACGTTTCATAATACAAACTCTCTTCTTGTATTTTACTACGTTGGTACATCGTTTCCATAGCTCCTAAAACACCACCGCGTTCTGTAATTCTGTCAAATTCTTGTAATACGGCTTCTTCAACTAAATCGGTTAATTCTTCAATAATAAAAGAACCTTGAATTGGGTTTTCGTTTTTATTTAATCCTAATTCTTTATTGATAATTAATTGAATTGCCATAGCACGTCTCACCGATTCTTCTGTTGGCGTTGTAATAGCTTCATCGTACGCATTAGTGTGTAATGAGTTACAATTATCGTAAATAGCATATAAAGCTTGAAGCGTTGTACGTATATCGTTAAAGTCAATTTCTTGAGCGTGTAAACTACGTCCAGACGTTTGAATATGATACTTCAACATTTGCGCTCTTGCATTTGCACCATATTTATGCTTCATGGCTTTTGCCCAAATTTTACGAGCTACACGACCAATTACGGCATATTCTGGATCGATTCCGTTTGAGAAAAAGAACGATAAGTTTGGTCCAAATTTATTGATGTCCATACCACGACTTAAATAATATTCCACGTAAGTGAAACCATTAGATAACGTCAAAGCTAATTGTGTAATTGGGTTCGCGCCTGCTTCTGCAATATGATATCCAGAAATTGAAACCGAATAGAAATTACGCACATTATTCTCGATAAAATATTCTTGTACATCTCCCATTAATCGCAACGCGAATTCGGTAGAAAAAATACAGGTGTTTTGTGCTTGGTCTTCTTTTAAAATATCTGCTTGAACAGTACCTCTTACTTGCGCAATCGTATTCTTTTTAATGTCTGCATAAATGTCTGCTGGTAATACTTGATCTCCCGTAACACCCAATAACATCAATCCTAAACCATTATTCCCTTCTGGTAAATCGCCATTATAAGAAGGACGTTCTTTATCTTTATAAAGCTTCGCTATTTTTGCTTCTACGTCGCCTTCAAGACCATTTTCTTTAATGTAAAATTCACATTGTTGATCTATGGCAGCATTCATAAAGAAACCTAACAACATTGGTGCTGGCCCATTAATGGTCATACTTACTGATGTCATAACGTTTGCTAAATCGAAACCAGAATATAATTTTTTAGCATCATCTAAACAACAAATACTTACTCCTGCATTACCAATTTTACCATAAATATCTGGACGTAAATCCGGATCATTTCCGTATAAAGTAACACTATCAAAAGCGGTAGATAAACGTTTTGCTGGTAAACCTGCACTCACATAGTGAAAACGTCTGTTAGTACGTTCTGGTCCACCTTCTCCTGCAAACATACGTGCTGGATCTTCTCCTGTTCGTTTAAAAGGATATAATCCTGAAGTATATGGGAATTCTCCTGGTACGTTTTCTTGCAACGTCCAACGTAATAAATCTCCCCAAGCTTGATACTTTGGTAAAGCCACTCTTGGAATTTGTAAGTGAGACAATGACTCAGAATGTGTTTCAATTTTAATCTCTTTATCTCTTACTTTAAAGCTATAGATTGGATTTTTATATTTATTTACTTTTTCGTCCCAACCGGTAATAACTTCCCAATTGTAAGGATCTAAGTTTAATTTTACACGGTCGAATTCAGCAATAAGGAGTTTTATAAAGGTCTTATTGTCATCCTGAACTTGTTTCAGGATCTCGTCTTGATCTAGTCCTTGCTTGCCAATAAGAGATATCTCGACTGTACTCGATGTGACATCCATTACGGAACAAATAGTTTTGTAAATTCCGTACAATTTCTGTGCAACTTCAACTTGAGTGTTTGCTGTTTTATCGTAAGCACGGTTATTTTCAGCAATTTCAGATAAATAACGTGTTCTACTTGGCGGAATCACAAAAATCTTTTCACTCATTTCATCCGAAATATGGAAAGTAGATTTTAAGTCAGAATCTGCTTTTTCAACCAACTTATCCATGATGGCTTTGTAAAGCGTATTCATTCCTGGATCGTTAAATTGTGATGCAATTGTACCGTAAACAGGCAATTCTTCTTGAGGTGTATCCCAAAGATTGTTATTACGCATGTATTGTTTTTTTACATCGCGTAAGGCATCTAAAGAACCACGTTTATCAAATTTATTAATGGCAACTAGATCTGCAAAATCTAGCATATCGATTTTTTCTAATTGTGTTGCAGCACCAAATTCTGGTGTCATAACATAAAGTGAAACATCAGAATGCTCAATAATTTCAGTATCAGACTGTCCAATTCCTGACGTTTCTAGGATAATTAAATCATATTCTGCAGCTTTTAAAACCTCAACCGCTTCATTAACATATTTAGATAATGCTAAGTTAGATTGACGTGTTGCCAAACTACGCATATAAACTCTTGGCGAATTGATAGCATTCATACGAATACGATCACCTAAAAGTGCACCACCAGTTTTACGTTTAGAAGGGTCTACAGATACTAAACCAATTGTTTTTTCCGGAAAATCTATTAAAAAACGACGAACTAATTCATCTACTAAACTAGATTTTCCTGCGCCTCCAGTTCCTGTAATTCCTAAAACTGGGGTTTTAGAATCTTTATTTTTAATATGAATTTTATCTAAAGTGTCTTTTGCAACTTCTGGAAAGTTTTCGGCAGAAGAAATCACTCTAGCAATTGCTTTTGGGTTTTTAGTTGGAAGTATTTCTAATTCGCCATTTAAAGTGTCTCCAATCGCAAAGTCCGACTGCTCCACCAAATCGTTAATCATGCCCTGTAAACCCATCGCACGACCATCATCTGGAGAGTAAATTCTAGCGATTCCGTAATCCATCAATTCTTTAATTTCAGAAGGTAGAATCACACCTCCTCCACCTCCAAAAATTTTAATATGTTCTGCACCTCTTTCCTTTAAAAGATCGTACATATATTTAAAATACTCGTTATGACCACCTTGATAAGAGGTTAAACAAATAGCATTAGCATCTTCTTGAATAGCTGTATTTACAACCTCATCTACACTTCTATCATGCCCTAAATGGATGACTTCAACACCTGTAGACTGAATAATACGACGCATTATATTTATAGATGCATCGTGTCCATCAAATAAAGAAGCAGCAGTAACTATTCTTACTTTATATTTTGGCTTATATGGTATAGCTTGTATCATTCTTAAAAAATAATCTGTTTTAGGCTTGCAATTTACGGATTATTCAAAAAATTACAGCAATAATCAACAAATATCTAAAACTTAAAGAAAGTCTGTATCGCTTACATTTTTAATTACTTTTATCAGCTCATTCAAGTTTAATTTTATGCAGAAAATAACCTTACTTATTAATTGCGAAGATCAGTCTAATATTATCGCTTCGGTGACCAATTTTATGGCTTCAAACGATGGTAATATTGTTTACATAGATCAGCATGTAGATAGAGAGCAAAACATCTTTTTTATGCGATTAGAATGTGAGTTTTTATCTGATTCATTTTCTATTGAAGCTTTTAAAGAATTATTTAGAAGCACTTTAGTTGATAAATTTAAGCTAAAATGGCGTATTTATGCTGCGGAGAAGAAACCAAAAATGGCTTTATTTGTATCAAAATACGACCATTGCTTATATGATATTCTTGGCCGTTATAACTCTGGAGAATTATTTCTTGAAATTCCTTTTATATTAAGTAATCATATGGATTTAAAACCTATTGCAGATAGTTTTAATATTCCATTTTATCATGTACCTGTTACAAAAAGCACAAAACAAGAAGCCGAACAACAGCAATTAAAACTTTTAGAAGCACATAATATTGACTTCATAGTTTTAGCGCGTTATATGCAAATTGTCTCTGAAACTTTAATTGATAAATATCCTAATAAGATCATTAATATTCATCATTCTTTCTTACCTGCTTTTGTTGGCGCAAAACCATATCATTCTGCTTACAAGCGTGGTGTAAAAATTATTGGAGCAACGAGTCATTATATTACTGAAGAGCTAGACGCAGGACCAATAATTGAACAAGATGTTGCACATGTTTCTCACACACATTCTATTAAAGACTTAATTGCCAAAGGACGGGACTTAGAAAAAATAGTATTGTCTAATGCTATTAAACTTCATGCGAATAGAAAAGTGATGGTTTTTAATAATAAGACTGTTATTTTCTCTTAAATATTTTCCTAAAAACCAAATTAGTTTTAGTAATAATTCTTAATAATATAAATAATTCATATTTTTTATGTTAAAAATTTGAATTATTTCATATATTGCCACACCCTTTATTGATTATTCACAATCAAATCTTCCAAAAAGCAACACTTTATTCATTAGCAGGTATCCTAACTAAAAGTTAATGTGACCATTCTTATATTATTGTATCTAATAATATGCAAGGAAATATTTTTCTTGTTGAACAAAATGTTATCTATTAACTAATTTAATTATTTTATCCATGAAACAAAAGCTATTATTATTGGTGTGTTTTATAGCCGGAATTGGCTTCTCACAAGCACAAGGTTTACCAACCAATCCAGAACCAGGAAAATGTTACGTAAAATGTATCACTAAAGATTCTTTTAAAGAAGTAGAAGAAACAATACAAACGTATCCTGCTTACACAACTTTGAAAGTTGTACCTGCAACATACAAAACTGTAGAAGAAAGCGTATTAGTAAAAGAAGCTTCTAAAAAGTTTGTTTACGTACCTGCGACTTACGAAACAGTAGAAGTACCTTACGTTAAACAAGAAAGCCGTACAGACTTAAAAGTTGTACCAGCTTCTTTTGGTAACGATTCTAGAACATTTGAAGTTTACCCTCAAACTTCAGGATGGGAATACAAAATATTAGAAGATTGTCCTTCTGTAAATAAAGATGATTGTGTTGCTGCTTGTTTCGTTGAGTATCCTGCACAATCTAGAGATGTTGGATTTACAACATTATCTTCAGACGCTAGTACAAACTCTGTACCTGTAGCTGAACAAACGACATCTTACAAAAAACGTGTTATCAAAACACCTGCAAGAATGGATGAAATTGATATTCCTGCTGAGTACACTACTATTAAGAAAAGAGTTATTGACACGCCAGCTTCTACTACTACGAATACAATTGCTGCACAGTACCAAACTGTAACGAGAACAGTATTAGACAAAAAAGGTGGAATTACTACTTGGGAAGAAGTTGAATGTGAATTATTAGATCCTAATGTATTACCAGTTTATTACGAATTAGGTAGTGCAAGATTAACAGGAGCTTCTAAAAAGACAATTGATAGTACTTTATTACCAATCTTAACTGATTCTAACGTAAGTATTGAAATTATGTCTCATACAGATTCTAGAGGTAACGATGATTTTAACCAATCTTTATCTCAACAAAGAGCTAATTCTGTAGTAAACTATTTAGTATCTAAAGGTATCTCTAGAAGCAGATTAACTGCAAGAGGATTTGGAGAAACTAAATTAAGAAACAGATGTTCTAATGGCGTTGACTGTTCTGAGTCTCAACACCAAAACAACAGACGTACAGAATTTAGAGTTATCAGTAACTAAGAATTACGTATTACAACCGCATAAAAAAGCTCCTTATTTAAGGAGCTTTTTTTTGTATATGATAAACAGGATATGATACTATTTTCTTTTCTGCAGTGATACCGAAGTTATCTTCTAAATCAGACTGCATCAACTGAAAGAACTTATAATGAAAGTCCCAATCATGTAGAGAAAGGCTTACCAAATTATCTTCTGGTACAATTATTGGCATATCTAAAACGTAAGCCAATTGATAAGCCACATCTCTTAAGGATACATTATCTGCTTTTATTTGAGCATCACCAACCAAATATTTGGCATTATTACTTCCCCAATCTATTTGTTTGGTATCCCAAAACTTTGAGGCATCTGCTACAAAACTAATCCCTTCACCTTCATTGTATTTTCTAACAACACCGAGATTCATTTCATTAACAAGTTTAACAGCCAAATTTTCATTTGTATTCAAAGGTTTTTTAAAATAAACCTCGTAATTAGTATTAAGACTCTCATCTAAGATAATCTGATTTTTATAAATTTTTGCGAGATAACCCACGATTTGCTTTAATGATCCTGTTAATTTTAAATAATCTTTAGCATCTACTACTGCTAATTCATCTACCTTATGATCTAGTGCTTTTATCTCTAACGCTTCACTTGGCACATATTCTGAAACAATATCCTCTTCAATAACTTCTACACTAAAAAAAGAGTTTAATGATGATTTAGAAGACTGCTGTCTTAAAAAACGAGAAACAACTTCCTTCTTCAAATCTGGTGCGCCACCTCGCCATAATACTTTTCCTTGGCTATTAAAAAGTACGCCATCTGGCAATACAGCAACTTCATAATTTTTGAACGTTTCTTTATTATAATCAATAGCTATTGCCAAGTCAGCAGGCTTCTTTTTTAAAAAACGTTCTACAACTAAAGGGTTCTCTGAAGTTAATGAAACAATATATAAATCGTCTGGAAACTGCTTTTGTAATACGCCTAAATGCTCCTTTGCTGTTATACAAGGTCCACACCAAGTCGCCCAAAAATCGACAAAATATAACTTATTATTTTCTGCAGATGCAATCTTAGATTCCTGTAAAAATTCTGAAACTTTAATCTGGCTTTGAACATCATTGCCAAAACCGATAAAAATTAACAATACAATAAGGATTCTGTTTCTAATTAATTCCATTAAATATGATAGTTTTGTTAACTGTAATCAAATATGATGCTAAAGTAATAATTTGAAAAATTAAATAGGCTTTTAAAAATATTACTATTAACAATTATTGGTTAATAATTAAACCTAAAAGGCTCTACTTTAGTATATATTTGCAAAAAATAAAAAAACATTATCATGAAACGATTATTAGCAGCATTCCTTTGTTTTACATTATTTTTTAACTCTTGTGACGAATTACAAGAAGTTGTAAACCAAATACCACAATCTGGAGGCGTACTTAGTAGTACTGATATTGCATCTGGATTAAAAGAAGCATTAGATCTAGGAATAGACAAACAAGTTACCAAATTAACGCAAGAAGATGGATTCTTTAAAAACGAATTAGTAAAAATAGTATTACCTGATGATTTACAAAAAGTAGATTCTGCTTTACGTAAAATTGGATTAAGCAGTCTTGCTGACGAAGGTTTAAAAGTTCTTAACAGAGCTGCAGAGGATGCAGTAAAAGAAGCAACTCCTATTTTTGTAACGGCAGTTAGCGAAATGACTTTCGATGATGCAAAAAACATCTTGTTAGGTGAAGACAATGCAGCTACATCTTACTTAACAACTAAAACAGAAACTGCGCTTTACGACAAATTTAAGCCAGTTATTGAGAATTCATTTAGTAAAGTAGGTGCAGATCAAATTTGGACAAATCTTATTACAAAATACAACAATATCCCATTAACAAACAACGTAAATCCTGATCTTACAGATTACGTAACTAACGAAGCACTTAAAGGTGTATATACTATGATTGCTGTTGAAGAGAAAGAAATTAGAACCAAGGCTTCTTCTCGTACTACAGATTTATTACAAAAAGTATTTGCATTACAAGATTAATTACATTTAATCGTTAGCTAATATTAGGTTAACATACATCTCATATAAATCAAATATTTTTGCTGTGCAAAAGATTGAGTTAGTAGTTGGTCTTTAGTTAGATTAAGATTGTTAGTTTAAAGTCGGTATTTAGAGAAGTATCGACTTTTTTGCACCTACACATTTAGTGTTTTGAAATACTCATAGGCCTTTAACAAGCGACTTCCATACCAAGAAAACATTTCGCCATCTACAATTTTGACTTTTTTAGTTGGGAATTTCTGAATAAACTCTAAAACATGTTCTTCCTTAAAAGGAAAAGGTTCACTGGATAAAAATATAATATCGGCTTCGGCTAAGTTAGAATTATCTAACTCAATTTCAGGATAGCGTTTTTGATTTTTAAAGGCATTTGTAAAACCCGCTTCACTCAGCATTATATTTATAAAATTATCTGAAGCCGCAACCATCCAAGGCTTTTTCCAGATAAAGTAAGCCACTTTTATTTCTTCGTTATTTTTTTGATGAAGCTGAAATTCCTCTCGTTCCGCTTGAATAGTAGTAGTTAATTCTGACGCCTTAGTTTCTACACCACAGATTTCGCCATACATTCTAATTAACTCAAAACAATCTTCTAGATTAAAAATATCACTGATATGAATTGGCGCAACCCCTTCCAATTCTTCAATTATTTCCTTTGTGTTTTCTTCTTTATTACAGAGAATAAGATCTGGGTTTAAATCTTTTATTTTTTTAAGATTAATTTGTTTGGTGCCACCAACTACGGCTTTAGAAATTCTAAGATGTTTAGGATGAATACAAAATTTAGTAACACCAACGATTGAAGCTTCTAAACCCAAATCTACAAGCAATTCCGTTTGAGAAGGCACTAACGAAATGATTCGTTTTGGCGTCCCATTAAGTTTAATATCTCTTTTTAGTTGGTCTGTGTAATTCATAAAAGTATATCAAAATTAGTAACAGAGACTAACAATCCTGGCGATTTAAAACAACGAAACTAAAACCTAATATAATAATTGGACTTTAACTATTTGTATTTAACTCAATAGCCATTTGCAATTGTAAATCTTCCGCTTTTTTAGCGGCAGCTTCCGCAAAATCCATTTTGTTTGAAGCATAAATAATTCCTCTTGAAGAATTAATTAACAAACCAACTGAATTATTCATTCCATACTTGCAAACCTCTTGCAGGTTTCCACCTTGTGCACCAACACCAGGAACAAGTAAAAAATTATCTGGAATAATATTTCTTATATCTCCTAAAAATTCAGCTTTAGTTGCACCAACAACGTACATTAAATTTTCAGAGTTTTTCCAAGATTTGGAAGTCTCTAAAACCTGCTTATACAATTCAACACCATCCACAGTCTTTGTTTGAAAATCAAATGCTCCTTGATTAGATGTTAAGGCTAAAAGTATGGTATGCTTATCTTCAAAAGCTAAGAAAGGTTCTACCGAATCTTTTCCCATATAAGGTGCAACCGTTACACTATCAAACCCTAAATCTTCAAAAAATGCTTTCGCATACATGGTGCTTGTATTACCAATATCGCCTCGTTTAGCATCTGCAATGGTGTAAATTTCGGGATGATTTTCGTTTAGATAGTTGATTGTTTTTTCTAAAGCTTGCCAACCTTTAATTCCGTATGCTTCGTAAAATGCGGTATTTGGTTTATATGCAACACACAAATGATGCGTTGCATCTATAATTGCTTTATTAAAAGCAAAAATGGGATCATCCTCTTTTAATAAGTGCTTCGGAATTTTATCTAAATCAATATCTAAACCTATGCAGAGAAAGGATTTCTTTTTGTTAATTTGGGTTGTGAGTTGAGTTGTTGTCATTTAAAAATTAATTAAAACTGTACCTAATATATGTGCTTCATTTACAAATCCTCTATACCTTGAATCATAAGAATTATCTCTATTATCTCCTGAAAAAAAGTACTTCCCCTCTGGTATTACAATGGGTCCAAAATTATTAAAATTCCAATTAGAATGATTAAGAAAAATGGCTTTAGATAAACTTTCAATACCCATGTAATAGTGTCTTTCTAATTTTACAGGAAGTGTTTTTACAAACGAATCATCTAAAAAAACTTTAATTGTATCTGCTCTATAGTGCGAATTTAGTTCAGGATTTATAACATTATTTTTTATATATGTATCATAATCTTGAGGTAACATCTTATACAAGAATCTTAAATCTAGGTCTTCATCAATATTTTTTCCATTAACAAAATAATTCCCATTCTTACATTCTAATGTATCCGCTGGTATCGCAATTAATCTTTTCACTATTGTCCAACCGTCTAAACTATCTGAATATTTAAAATATGCAAAGTCTAATCGTTTTGGCTTTACTAAACTAGAACCTAAGATTGTAGTTCCAACTTTTAAATTTGGTTCGCTTGAAGTTGAACTTATACTATACGTCCTAATGACTCCAGACCATCTAAACAACATCACGAAGACTATAAATGCTGCAATGAGAAATATGATTTTTTTCTTGTCCATAAAAAAAGCCTCAAAAAGAGGCTTGTGTTTATATTACATCATCACTAGCTTTCAACAACTCTGTGTTTTCAGCTAACATTAATTCGTCTATAATTTTCTGAATATCACCATTGATAATATTAGATAAATCGTAAAGCGTTAAACCAATTCTATGATCTGTTACTCGTCCTTGTGGATAATTGTACGTTCTAATCTTTGCAGATCTATCACCAGAGCTTACCATACTTTTTCGTTTTTCAGAATCTGCTGCTTGTTGCTTGGCTAATTCTAAATCATATAAACGCGAACGTAATACCTTTAATGCTTTTTCTAAGTTTTTATGTGAAGATTTTTGATCTTGACAACTAACAATCATTCCGGTTGGCTCGTGATGCAGCTTTATTGCAGAATAGGTTGTATTTACGGATTGACCACCAGGACCTGTAGACGTTGTACGCTCAATACGTACTTCTGTCATGTCTAATTCATAATCAAACTCCTCAGCTTCTGGCAGTACCATAACGGTTGCAGCACTTGTATGAACACGACCTTGGGTTTCGGTTTGTGGTACACGCTGTACACGGTGAACACCAGCTTCAAATTTTAATGTTCCGTATACGTCTTCACCAGAAACTTCAAAAATTATTTCTTTAAATCCACCAGATGTTCCGTCACTCTGACTTACTACATCCACTCTCCAGCCCTTATCGCTACAGTATTTAGAATACATTCTATATAAATCACCTGCAAAAATACTGGCTTCATCTCCACCTGTTCCTGCACGTACTTCAACTACAACATTTTTAGCATCATCTGGATCCTTAGGAATAAGCATAAAACGAATTTCTTCTTCTAGCTTATCTATAGTTTCTTTAGCCTCCTCTAATTGCATTTTAGCCATATCTACCATTTCGGCATCAGAACCATCTGCAATAATTTCTTCGGCCTCAGTAACATTGTCTGTAGCCTCTTTATAAATTTCGCCTTTATCTACAATTAATTTAAGATCCTTATATTCTTTCATCAGCTTTGTATAGCGTTGCTGATCTGATATAATATCTGGTTGAATAATAAGGTCATTTACCTCATCAAAACGTTGTTTTATTATTTGTAATTTCTCTAACATGGCTCTTCAAAAATTGGAATTCAAAAATACAATTTTTTTAAGATAAAAGGTGACTAACTAAAACTAGTTAAGCACATTTTACTTTTATAATAAAGAACAGAGTTTTAGTTGTGATATATGGCTAAAAATGAAAGCTTCAGTTTTCACTGAATAACCAAAATCTTTTAAACTAGAGGTGTTAAAAAAACATCTCTCAGTCGCTCGAGAAATAAAACGGATAAAAGAAGCGTTAAATATGTAATATGTATCGGTTCCTAGCTATACTATCTTTTTATAAACCGTTTGTGGTTTGGTCTTTTGTGATTACTGTGGTTGTCTCATTTTTTAATGCACAGATAGCACCAGCAATAGCAACCAAATTGTTTCTTACGGTTTTTGCGTGGTATTATGTGAGCGAAACTCCTAATAAACGCAAATTGACGTTTTATAAAAACATAGGAATTTCGCCATTTAAGCTTTTTTCAATTATGTTTTTAGTAGATTGTTTACTAACGGTTATTTACTTAACCATTTTTAGAGAGTTTACTTAAACACTTATATTTCTAGAACCCAATATTAATCGCACTAAAGGAGCGAATTTATATGAATTAAATGATTTTTGAATTAGACAATGTAGAACTTTACTTTAAGAACAAACGCATTTTAAACGGTATTTACCTAAAGGCTGAAACAGGAAAAGTAACAGCTATTTTAGGAAGCAATGGCTGTGGAAAAAGTAGTTTGCTCAACATTGCTTTTGGTAACCTGAAACCAAAATATAAACTTATTAGAATTGACAACAAACCTATACTAAAACCATTATACGCTACAGGAATCGCTAAATATTTACCTCAATACAACTTTATTCCAAGTAGTTTTAAGTTATCATTCATTTTTAAATTATATAAAATGGAATGGCAGTTGTTTTCAGAAAACTTTGAATCGCTTGCTAGCTACAAAAATTCAAAATTTAAAAATCTGTCTGGAGGCGAAAGACGAATAATTGAAACCTACATTATTCTTAAGGCTAAGTGCGACATTGTTTTTTTAGATGAACCTTTCTCCCATATAGCACCTTTATATATTGAAACTGTGAAAAAGTTAATTACTGAAGAAAAGAAAAACAAAATAATTATTATAACGGATCACATGTATCAGCACATTATAGATACTTCGGATACCATTTATCTTCTAAAGAATGGAGCGACTAAAAAAATTAATGCGTTAACGGAACTAGAAGACTATAAATATTTAAGTGAAGGTAGCCTTTAACAACCAAAAATTACGAGTTTGAATTAGACTTCAAAAAGTTATCTAAATCGACAACTACACCAACGCCCAAAATTTGTTTCCATTGTAATTTTGGCCCAACAATGACATTTTCTTCATTTGTCATTTCATTGGTTTCAACTTCAACTTTAATATCATTATCATATCTCAAATGTGAGCCTAACGACGCTTTTACAAATTTATTAACCTTCATGTCTAAATTAAGTTCCCATTCTAAATCTATATTACCAAAACTATTAATGTAATCCGTGTACAGTCTTAAAAGACTAGTCACTTTAATGTTTTCAAAAACTTCTTGCTGATATTGATTAGTTAATAAAATTCCTAATTCTTGCTTAATCTTTTCACCATCCTTAACAATGTTTCCCTCTAGGTCATAAATTGCAGGATCAACACCAAAAGCACCTTTATTAGCCAAATCATCATCTAAGACAAAAGTGGTTTTTAAAGTAAAAGGCGACCCATAAAAAGACATACGTTCTATAAATCTTCCGTATTCCATACCTACTCCAAAAAACATGTAACCTGGCGCTAAAAACTTAGATATTGGATTATCTCTATCAGGATAATTAAAACCATTGGCTAACTGCGTATTTATACTAAATTTTGAAGAATAGAACCAATTACTTTTTGGATCTTTCTCTAAACCTATATTAGAAATGACTTCTATGGCATCGTCAGTTTTGCGTAATTCTCGTCCTTCTTGCTTATTTAATCCGTAATTAATATTAAAGTTAGAGTTCCAAAACCATTTTTCTTGTTTGTATTTTGCTGAAGCTTTCCCTGTTAAAATTCCGGATATTGAATTGGTACCACCAGAATTCCAATTAGTAAAAGAAACTTGATTTAAGTTAAAACCAACTTCTTTTTGTGTTCGCCAACCTAATATTATCTGATCATTTTTTTTCTTTTGAAAGAACAAAGAATTTGGTTGTGCACACAACACGCTTGTACATAAAATAAAAGCACTAAATATAAACCACGAATAGTTTTTCATGTCTGAAAAAAAATTAAACTTAATATGTAAACGTACCGTATTCACTGGTAATCGTTAACTTCTTTTTCTCTGAAGCTTCTACTCTACCAATAATTTTGGCATCAACATTGAATGTCTTAGAAATCTCTATAATAGCATCTGCTACTTCTGGTTTTACATACAATTCCATGCGATGACCACAATTAAATACTTGATACATTTCTTTCCAATCTGTTTTAGATTGTTCTTGAATCAGTTTAAATAACGGTGGAACAGTAAACATATTATCTTTTACAATATGTAGATCATCAACAAAATGAAGAATTTTGGTTTGTGCTCCTCCACTACAATGCACCATTCCGTGAATGTCGTTACTATTATATTTATCTAAAATTGCTTTTATAATTGGCGCGTAAGTTCTGGTTGGTGATAGTACTAACTTACCTGCATCTATTGGTGTATTCTCTACACTATCAGTTAGTTTTGTTTGGCCAGAATACACTAAATCTTCTGGTACAGCAGCATCAAAACTTTCAGGATATTTATTAGCTAAATATTTAGAAAACACATCGTGTCTAGCAGATGTTAAACCATTACTACCCATGCCACCATTATATTCCTTTTCATAAGAGGATTGACCGAATGATTCTAAACCAACGATAACATCTCCTTCCGTAATATTAGCGTTATCTATAACATCTCTTCGTTTTACACGAGCAGTTACAGTAGAATCTACAATTATGGTTCTAACTAAATCACCAACATCCGCAGTTTCTCCACCTGTAGAGTGAATTGTAACGCCAAAGGATTTTAGATCTTCAATTAATTCTTCTGTTCCATTAATAATTGCAGAAATAACGTCTCCCGGAATTAAATTTTTGTTTCTTCCTATAGTAGAAGACAACATAATATTATCCGTTGCCCCAACACATAGTAGATCATCAATATTCATTATCAATGCATCCTGAGCAATACCTTTCCATACAGAAATATCTCCAGTTTCTTTCCAATACATGTAGGCTAGGGATGATTTTGTACCAGCACCATCCGCATGCATTATTAAACAATAATCATTATCGTTTGTTAAATAATCTGGTACTATTTTACAAAAGGCTTTAGGAAATAAACCTTTATCAATATTTTTAATTGCATTGTGAACATCTTCTTTTGAAGCTGAAACACCTCTTTGCGCATATCTTTTACTAACCGAATTACTCATGGACATTTGTGTTGGTGGTACAAAAGTAAGAATTGCGTTTAATTATATGGAACGATTAGGTTGGAATTAATTACTGTTTTTAATTTTCTTTGATACATTTCCTTTTTCTTTTTACCACCAAAATAAACATGAAACCCTAATCCCACTCTTATAAACGAATCATCAGTATCTCCACTTATTAATCCATCGAGTTCATCTGTGAATGTATAATTGTATTCTCCAAAAAGCTTAAGGCCCAATTTTGTGGTTATAATATACTCTAGCCCAAAACCAGCCTGAGCTTTATTTGTAGCAGTTTCAAAATAATTTGCAGCATTATAGCCACCACCAACATAAAGAAAAGGAGAGAATTTTGTAAAAGGACTTAATAGAAATTCTGCATTGAGATCAAAAGACATAAATCCTTCGTTATAAGTATCATTTATAGCAACGTTATACTTATTAAAAGTTAAACCCAAACTTAAATGACTAGTTATATGCTTTTTATAACCCACTCTAAAATACGATTCATAATCAAAGTCAGGATAATCTATATCTAAGATTGAAGAACCAATGGCTAAATCTATTGAATTTGTTCCTCTACTGTTGTAAAAAGCATATCTGTGCTTGTTTATTCTATCTGCTTTTAGTGTGGACTCCTGAGCGCTGACAGAACTAAAACAAACTAGTGGTATTGCAATGCACATTATCAAAGCATTGAATTTTGAAGTCATAAACCTTATATTAGAAATAAGCTTATGTCATTATAGATAGTGAGGCGGCTCGCAATATAGAAAATAATTCAGCACATAAAAGCAGTAACTTAATTATTCTGTAAAACAAAAAAAGGATAAAACCGATATTCGATTTCATCCTCTATGTTAGTGGTAATAAATACCTTAGGTCTATCTTAAAATTAAGATTCCGCTTGAAGCGAAGATTGAATGTTAACAACATCTTCAGTTGTCACTTGATTTAAATCCTCAGATTTATCTTGTGAAAGAACTAATGTTGCTCCAATAAGTATCGCTACACTAAGTAGTAACTTTTTCATTTTATAAATTATTGATTAATAGCGAGACAAAAATACGACATAATCAGTGTTATAAAATGACTCCACTGAATAATTTAACAACTTTAAGCCACCTTTTCGATAACTAGTTTAATGTCATCGACAAACGACACATAATGAATAATTCATATACGTAGATATACTTATGCTAGCATAACAAAACAATGAAAAACAAGGTTTTAAGCGCTTATTTGGTAAACAATAATTCTCGATATTTCGTTAAAGGCCACAATTCATCATCTATCATAATTTCTAATTTATCGCAATGATATCTGATATCTTCATACAATGGTTTTATTTTATTACAATAACCATCAGCTTTTTTATCTAAATCTTCTAACTTGTTAATAATTTTACGAGCATCAATCATTTTTGTTACTAATGAATTAATAGCCTCTATATGTTTTGAAATTTGTTCAATCAATGACAACTGCTCTTTTGCAAAATCTTTATAATGATCACCATAAATACTTTTTAAGCCCATAACATTTTTAATTAAAATATTTTGGTACTTCACTGCAGTTGGGACAACATGGTTTCTTGCCAAATCTCCACTAACTCTACTTTCAATTTGAACATGAAGTATATACTCTTCGATTTCTATTTCATAGCGTGCTTCTGATTCTACTTTATTTAATACACCTAAATTCTCAAACAACTCAATTGTAGATTTTGCTTTTTTAATTTTTAATGCTTCAGGTGTTGTCTTATTATTACTTAGACCACGCTTCTTTGCTTCTTTTTCCCATGCTTCACTATATCCATTACCTTCAAACAATATAGCTTTTGAGGTTTTGATATACTCTCTAAGAACGTTGAATATAGCGTCGTCCTTTTTCATGTCTTTATCATCTATTAACTTATCTACTTCAATTTTAAAATCTATGAGTTGTTTAGCTACAATTGAGTTTAAAATTGTCATAGGATTAGCACAATTTGCTGTTGACCCAACAGCTCTAAATTCAAATTTATTTCCAGTAAATGCAAAAGGAGACGTTCTGTTTCTATCTGTATTATCTCTTAAAATTTCAGGAATTTTACCAACAACATTCAATTTTAAATCTGTTTTCTCTTTAGGTGATAGTTTACCTTTTGTTACGGATTCTAACTCATTTAACACCTTAGTTAATTGGTCACCAATAAAAACGGATATGATTGCAGGTGGAGCCTCATTAGCACCTAAACGATGATCGTTACTAGCAGACGCAATGGCTGCTCTCAATAATTCTTCGTGCGTTTGTACAGCTATAATTGTGTTGATAAAAAATGTTAAAAACTGTAGATTACTCATAGGAGTTTTCCCTGGCGACAATAAATTAACACCTGTATTTGTACTTAAACTCCAGTTATTATGTTTACCAGATCCATTGACACCTACAAACGGTTTTTCGTGCATTAATACTGTAAAATCGTGACGCTTTGCTATCTTTTGCATAATATCCATTAATAAGGAATTATGATCTACAGCCAAATTAGCTTCCTCGTAAATAGGTGCTAATTCAAATTGGTTTGGTGCAACCTCATTATGTCTCGTTTTTACAGGAATACCTAATAACATACATTGATGCTCTAAATCCCTCATATAAGACATTGCTCTAGTTGGTATAGATCCAAAATAATGGTCATCTAACTGTTGCCCTTTTGCTGGTGAATGTCCAAAAAGCGTTCTCCCAGTGAGTAAAATATCTGGTCTTGATGTTGCCAGTGCTCTATCTATTAAAAAATACTCTTGCTCCCAACCCAAAGAAGCGGTTACCTTTTTTACATTTTTATCAAAATATTTACAGATGGCAACTGATGCTTTATCTACAGCATGCAGCGCTCTTAAAAGCGGTGTTTTATAATCTAAAGCTTCGCCAGTATAAGAAACAAATACTGTTGGGATACATAATGTACCATCGTATATAAATGCAGGTGATGTAGGATCCCAAGCTGTATATCCTCTCGCTTCAAAAGTATTTCTTATGCCACCATTAGGAAAACTAGATGCATCAGGTTCTTGTTGCACTAATTGACCACCATCGAATTTTTCTATAGCTAAACCATTACCTATAGTTTCAAAAAAAGCATCATGTTTTTCTGCTGTTGCACCAGTTAGTGGTTGAAACCAATGTGTGTAATGCGTCACACCTTTAGAAATTGCCCATTCCTTCATTCCTGTGGCAATATGATCTGCGATTTTACGATCAATTTTAGATCCTTTTTCTACGGCTTCGGTTACACTATTTAGGCCTTCACTGGTTAAATATTGGCGCATAGCAACCTCATTAAACACATTAGATCCGAAGATTTCGGACTGTCTTTTAGTTTCTTTAATCTTTAAAGGTTTACGTTTTAATGATGCTTTTACGGCATGAAATCTTAGCGTTGACATATTGATAAAATTAGGGGGCAAAAATACTAAATAATTAAATTTATTTCAGCGACCCATATAAAAATATGGCTTGTTAACAATAATTGATAACATTTCATTGAAAAGCCCCTGAATTTTTTGAGTACAGAAAAAAAATAACAATATTTGTAACTATATATTATATAAACAAAATTTCATTATGGCAAAAATTAAATTAGAATACATTTGGCTTGATGGTTACTTCCCAACTCAAAATATGAGAAGTAAAACCAAAGTAGAAGAACATGAAGACTTTAAAGGAACTGTTGAAGAATTAGGGATGTGGTCTTTTGATGGATCATCAACTAAACAAGCTTCAGGAGGTTCTTCTGACTGTTTACTAAAACCAGTTGCAATTTACCCAGATCCTGCAAGGATTAACGGTTATTTAGTAATGACTGAGGTTTTAAATGCAGATGGGACACCACATGTTTCTAATGGTAGAGCTACTATTGATGATGATGATAATGATTTTTGGTTTGGGTTTGAGCAAGAGTATTTTATTATGGATACTAAAACTCAATTACCTTTAGGGTTCCCAATTGGTGGATATCCTGCACCTCAAGGAATGTATTACTGTTCTGTTGGCGGAAAAAACACACACGGAAGATTATTAGTTGAAAAACATGCAGATTTATGTATCGATGCTGGTTTAAACTTTGAAGGTATTAACCAAGAAGTAGCATCAGGACAATGGGAATTCCAATTATTTGCTAAAGGTGCAAAGAAAGCTGGAGACGAAATCTGGATCGCAAGATATTTACTTGACCGTTTAACTGAGCAGTATGGTTATTATATTGATTATCATCCAAAACCGTTAGGTAAAGATATGGATTGGAATGGTTCTGGTATGCATGCTAATTTCTCTAACGAAGTTTTAAGAACTTGTGGTTCTGAAGAAACTTATGGAAAAATATGTGAAGCGTTCCGTCCAGTAGTAAAAGAACACATTGCTGTTTACGGTGAGTTTAACGACCAACGTTTAACAGGTGATCACGAAACAGCTTCAATCAATGACTTTTCTTGGGGAGTTTCTGATAGAGGTGCTTCAATCCGTATTCCAATTATTGCAGTTGAAAAAGGCTGGAAAGGTTGGTTAGAAGATAGAAGACCAGCTTCTAATGGTGATCCATACAAAATTGCAGGTAGAATTATTAAGACTGTAAAAAGCGCTAATATTTCTTAGTTAGCACTAATACTTATATACTTAGGCTTGTAGTTTCTACAAGCCTTTTTTTTTCCCTTATTTTAAAGATATATATATGAAGATTAAATAAGCCCCAAATAACAGCATTCCTTTTAGTCTTCCTATTTCAAAACGCTTAGGAATCATTATCAATGGAATTAAAATGGCAGCAAAAGCGATCATCCACCATATGTTAGTTGATAAAATCTGAGGTGTTGCAGGATTTACTACAATTGGCTTTATAATAGCAGTAAGCCCTAAAACCGATGCAATATTAAAGATATTAGACCCAATTAAGTTTCCTAATGACAGCGCTTTCTCTTTCTTTAATGCAGCAATAACAGAAGCCGCTAATTCTGGTACGCTAGTACCAATTGCAATTACTGTTACAGAAATAGCGTAATCACTAACACCTACATCTTCTGCTAACTGTTTTGCTCCTCTTACTAGCCATTCTGAACCAAAATACAAGCCAGCCGCTCCTATTAGCAGCCACATTGTAATTTTAAAGTTAGAAACCGTTGAAAGCGCATCATCTACGTCCTCCATATTGGCTTTTGTCTTTTTTCTTGAGCTTCTAATTAATACTACTAGAAATACGATTAATGCAATAAAAATAATTGCACCTTCTGTAGCAGTTAAAATATTATCATTCCATAAAAAATAGTATAATGCAAAAGAAGACAACATCATCATTGGCCAATTTAATTTATAAAACTCTCTGTCTACTGCCAAAGGCGCAATGATGGCTGTGATTCCTAAAACTAAACCAATATTTGCAATGTTAGATCCTATGACGTTGCCTAGCGAAATATCTGAAACGCCATCTAAAGCCGCTTGTAAACTCACTAATAATTCTGGTGCTGAAGTTGCAAAAGAAACCACAGTCATACCTATTACCAATTTGGATAATTTAAGTTTAAAACTCAATCCTACGGACGCTCTAACTAAAAAATCTCCACCAACAACCAATAGTGCTAAACCAGCAATAACATAAAATACACTCATTCTCTATTCTACTTTTTAATACCTTAATTTATTAAAGCTGCGAAGATACTATTTACTTTTTACAGATATCCAAAACTAGATTTTTCGTTAAATAACTATTAAAGTAGTTTTATAACTATAAAAATAGTTATATATTTGATTTAAAGTTAATCTATATAAATTAATCATGCAGAAGCTTACAAACAAAGAGGAAGAAATAATGCACATTTTATGGAGGCTTGAAAAAGCATTCGTAAAAGATGTTTTATCAGAAATTAACGATGACAAACCTCACTATAATACACTCTCCACAATAATTAGAAATTTAGAGGAGAAAGGTTACGTAAGCTATAATGCCTATGGTAAAACCCATCAATATTTTCCAATTGTCTCCAAAGAAGACTACAAAACAAAATTTATGAATACGGCTATTGAAAACTACTTCAATAATTCCTACAAAAATGTAGTTTCTTTTTTCGCCAAAGAAGAAAAAATAAGTGTTGATGAGCTTAAAGAAATTATTAGTTTAATTGAAAACAAAAAATAATATGGAATATTTATTAAAAGCTTCTGCCGTAATCGCCATATTTTACTTTTGTTTTTTCTTTCTTTTAAAGAAAGAAACATTTTTCCAACATAATAGATCTTTTCTTTTATTAGGATTAATAATAGCACTGATTTTCCCATTAATTGTGATACCAAATTATATAGTGATTGAATCTATACCAATTACAGAAACAACATTTACACCAAATTCATTAGTCAATACTAATGAAACCTACACAACAACGGAACAATCTTTTAATTGGCTAAACCTATTTTCAATTCTATATTATATTGGATTGTCTATTTTTTTTAGCCAATTTTTATTTCAGTTTGGATCTCTAATTGTATTGTTATTAAAAAACCCTAAACAGAAAGATCAACAATTTACGTATGTTATTATAAATAGTAAGGTTACTCCATTTTCATTTTTTAAATGGATCGTTTATAATCCAAAAAACTATAGCGCTGATGAGTTAGAGATAATACTAACTCATGAAAAAACACACGCAAAGCAGCTCCATTCCATCGATATATTATTCACACAACTCGCTTGCGTTGTTTTCTGGTTTAACCCTTTAATTTGGCTTTACCGAAAAGAGATTCAACAAAACTTAGAGTACATTGCAGATTTAACTACTCTTAAAAACTCTACTGACAAAAAAGAATACCAACATTTATTATTAAAAACAAGTGTTGCAAATCACAACATGTCAATTACAAACAACTTTTTTAACTCATCAATCAAAAAACGAATTCTTATGTTAAACAAATCAAGATCAAAAAAGAAGAATCAATTAAAGTATTTATTAATGATACCACTTTTAGGGGCAATGTTATTAAGTATGAATACTAAAAATATCTATGTAGACAACGTAACTTCTGTTAGTGTAAAAGACTCCACTATAGAGTTTGTAGTCACAAAAACCACAACAGATAAAGAATTAAAAAGCATGTCTAATTCTATAGAACAAAAAGGTGGCACTTTAGTTTTTAGTCAAATAAAACGTAACACTAATAATGAATTAATCGATATCTTTTTAGAACTAAACAATCATAAATATGGTGGAGGTAATTCTAAAAATACAATAGATGCTTTCATTATCTATAAAGAATTCTCTGGTTATGGTGGCGGTTATGTTGGAAGAATAAATGGTGCCACTATTCACTTTGATGAAGATCATAAAATATATGATAACACAATTTTAGATCAACTAACCAAACGAGCACATCAAGCAATTCTAAAAGCTGGAATTTACAATGAAAATGAATTGAAAAATTCTAATTTACATAACACTAAAAATAAGATTCAGAATAATACAAAAAAAGAGAAGTCAGGATCTCAAGTTATTTCAGAATCTATAAAAGTGAAATTCACTAAAGACATGAATAGTGAAAGTTTAGATAAAATGGCTAAGTTTTTAAAATTGCATAACGTTACAATGTTTATCAATAAAATAAAACGAAATAACGATAACGAGATCGCAAATATCGCTATTGAATTTATTACAGAATACGGATCAACAATCTACAAGGAAAAGGACCAAAATGGTATTGATCCTTTCTATTTTGAAATGAATGACGATGGTAATTTTAAGGTAAGCACATTTCAAAATCATGACGAAAACACAACTGGCAATAGACTACAAACTTCAATGGGCAAAGCAAAGTCTAAAGACACTATAACTATTACCATAGATACATTGCGAGTAAATCGTAGTTTAGAGAAGCCATCTCAAATTTATTATGAAGACGTAAACTCTAATACAACACAAATAACAAAAGAAGAAAATAAGAATTTACAAACGGAACAAAATAAAATTGACAATATTAGGCTCTCTAATAGCCAAAATCCTAAACCGCTTATTATTGTTGACGGCAAAGAAGTACACTCAGATTCACTAAAAAAACTAAACCCTGACGACATTGAGGGCACCATTGTTTTAAAGGATGAAAAAGCTATAAAAACTTACGGAGAAAAAGGCAAAAATGGCGTTATCGTTATTAGTTTAAAGGATAACAATTCCTGGTCTTCAGATAGTGAAAGAAAACATATTACCTATACTGATAATGAAAACGATGCAAATAATGGTACTTTGTTTTATATTTCAAAAAATTCAACCGATGATAGTTTAGAAAGTTATAAAATGGAACTCTCAAAGAAAGGCATCATTGTAAAGTATTCAAAAATAAGACGCAATAAATTAAACGAAATTACTAGTTTAAAAATCAGTATTTCAAACAATAATGGTTCAAAATCTAGTGGTAACTGGAAATCTAATAGCGGAATTCCTAATATAGAATTTGGCATATCTGAAGAGACATTGATAGCAAGATCCATAGAATAATCCAGATAGTTTTTCTAAAAAAGCCAAGCTAGAATAATTTAGCTTGGCTTTTTAACTTTCATAAGGATTATACCCCTTTATTTAAGTATTATTTTTTTAATTACCGAACGGTTATTATTTAGTAGTTTCATCATATATAAACCACTAGATAGATCTAAGTCAATATAGTCTTCTACTGCTGTAAATTGTTTTAAGAGTTTACCTTCTACCGAAAAGACTTCAACATCTGCCTTATTGGTTAATCCTGAAAGATAGATTCTTCCTGTTGAAGGATTTGGATAAATTGAAACCTCTAAAGTCTCATTGGTTTCAACATTTAAAGATTGCATCCAAGTATCTCCAACATTATCTCCCCAAATATATTCTACCATTAACGGCTGATCTATAAATGGATTTCTATTCTTCTGCCAACTATATACGATGTTATTTCTATTCATTTCAAAATCATCTGGCGGATCATTTCTATGCCAATCTAAAAGCGTAGCTAAATCGCCAAGTTGCCCTGTTGTACTCGGAAAACCATTTTCTACAGACAAACCAATATATCTAATTTCCATATATAACACGCTACGTGCTACATCGCCTTTAAAACTACCCAAAGTACCAGTTGGTCCATTATACTCACCATAATGCTGATTATTTCTTGTACTATTTTCTGCAGCATCTGCCGCTCTTAGTGCATGCGCATCAGAATTGCCATGACGCAAAGAATCTGCTTTGGTTGTCCAATATATATCGATCCCATCTGCAACTTCATCTTCCTCTATATCAAAAAACCCTCCTAAGGATCTTGGGAAGGTATGTTCTCTATTCCATTTGTCTGTATTATCAGATCCCGTTTGTACATCTAACTTAGCTCTTCCTTGTTCAGTATAAAGTAGCCAAACTTGGTTACTATTCGCTGGATTTTGATCTGCTTCATTTAATATAGCTAATACATCTGCATAAGTTTGTGCTCTTACTATTGATGGATCTGCAATGATATCTTGCAATGCTTGTCTTAAAGCTAGATCAGCCAAACCATCTGTGCTATCGTAGTAGCCATCTGGTTGCGTACTTTCTACAATTCCTGTTGTAGGATTTAATGGTGTTCCAAATGGAGCTATTGTAAAATCATTATCTACAATCCTAACCTCAACATAGTTATTATAAGCTATAATTGGCTCTACCAAATCCACAAACTTAATTTGCACAACCTCGTCACCTTCATCTAAAGAATCATCTACTAAAGTAATTGATGTGGTTACTGAATTCTGGCCACTTGGTATGATTAAGTTTGTATTACCTGTAAAGTCTGATGTATTAAAACCATAATTATCTAAATTAATATTGAAGTTTAAATCTGAATCTGGAGCCGTTTCTATTGTAAATGTGATATCAAACATGTCATCTTCACCATACTGTGCCTGTGCAACAGAAATAGTTATTGGATTTACAGCTGTGCCAGAACCATCATTTTCTCTACGAGGAGTTGGTGTAGCAGCAGCAAATGTAACATTGTCCATAGCATCAACATATCTTTGTATTGATTTTGGATTAGCATTTGTTCC
This sequence comes from Winogradskyella sp. 4-2091, assembly GCF_045765065.1. Lineage (NCBI taxonomy): Bacteria > Pseudomonadati > Bacteroidota > Flavobacteriia > Flavobacteriales > Flavobacteriaceae > Winogradskyella > Winogradskyella sp. 4-2091. Next base: position 396,422 of record NZ_JBJKOD010000001.1, on the reverse strand, counting down.
GTTATCGTTATGTTGCTCAGTTTGTCCTAATAAAGTCATTAGGCCTGTATCATCAGCATCATTTGTATCATAAACGAGAGCATCGATTAAATTCGTTTGATTTGCTAAAGTACCTTCTGGAAAATCCTCTACTGTAGCTTGGTATATTCCAACAGCATCTGCACCATTCTGTATTACATTTTGTGAAATAATTAATTGAGGAAATGGAGCTACACCTTCACTACCAACCACTAGTAATCCGTTAATATCAGTTGAGTAGCCATTAAGATCAATAACCATATAACTTTTATCTCCTCCACTACTAGAACCATTAAAAAAAACAAGAATATAACCGTCTGTTGAGAAATTAGGCGTTTCAGATTTTAATTCAATAAATTCCGCGGTATCTGTACTCGGTGAATCTGCATCTAATTCATTTATCAATAAAACTTGAGACCAACTAATTCCGGATATTAGTAAGAATACAATCAATGTAATTTTTTTCATGCTATATTTTTTTATACAAAGATAACCGAATAATATAGGTATATGTTATGACTAAATTAAATACTAAAAACCAATGAAATAAAATATGAGTTTTGTCATAAAAATAGTTTTGTAAAAAGATGAAAACCTCAAAATAGAGCCATTTTATGACCAAATACCTCTAGGTTTCGCAAAACCCATTGAAAAAAGCCCTACAAAAGTATCAAATTAATACTAAAAATAGAATTTTAGTTCATTTTCAATACTTACATACAGACAAGTCACAAAATATTATAACAACTATGATTAATATAGTTATAATTTAGAATTCAATTTCGTCGATTTCATTAAAATTATTTGGAAGACAATATGTTGTGGTTATATATTGAAAACTCAATCAAGCAAACAACGTATTTTATTAACCACTAAAACCAAAAAACTATGATGACTCTAGCAAAATTAATTATTGAAATAATAATTTCAATATTTTAAATTAGTAACCAACTAATCACCAATCATAAAAATGTGAAGCTTAGTTCTAGAATAAGTTTTACTATTTTTGTTAAAGATTTACTATTCAATATATAATGAAAAACAAAATCTTTAAAATCTTAGCTCAACTTAATAAAGCCATATTACCTTCTTACTCTAAAAAACAATTAGATTTAAGCAAAGCCTCTAAGCTACAGCTAGCTATTATAGGCTGGCGTGTTTATATTACCAAAAACGCATTAGACTAAGATATATCAACGCATTTTAAATAAAAGCACAGTATTCCCTATTGTTAAAAAGCGAGACTGCTTTTAAAAAATCCAAAAAAAAAGTCCATTTCAATTAAGAAATGAACTTTATATTCTTGTGACCTCGACAGGATTCAAACCTGTAACCTCTTGAGCCGTAATCAAGTGCGCTATTCAGTTGCGCCACGAGGCCTTTTTTAGTGGGTGCAAATATAATACATTTATTAAATCATAGCCAAACTATTTATTTCAAATTTTTAAATTAGTATTTTTGAGGTATGATTTCTACAGATTTATTACAACCATTCAACTACTTATTCGATTCAGAATTAATCGATAAAATTGCTAATGTTGCCTTTTTAAAAACGTTTAAAAAATTAGACATAATCATAGATATAGGTCAAGACTTAAATTACATTCCTCTTTTAATTTCTGGAAACATCAAAGTACTTAGAGAAGATGATAATGGAGACGAACTTTTACTCTATGTTTTAGAATCTGGTGATACTTGCGCCATGTCATTGACTTGCTGTATGGTAAAATCTGTAAGTAAAATACGAGCGATAGCAGATGAAGACGTCACAGTAATAATGATACCAATTGAAAACATGAAACTTTGGTTTAATACCAATGAAACGTGGAGAAACTTTATACTTCAAAGTTATCAAATTCGTTTTGACGAAATGCTAGAAACTATAGACACACTTGCGTTTATGAAAATGGACGAACGTTTATTTAAATACCTCACAGATCACGTTAAACTTTCTGCTTCCACTAATCTAGAAATTACGCATCAAGAAATTGCAGAAGACCTGCACACCTCACGAGTAGTTATTTCAAGACTTTTAAAACAGCTAGAACGCGAAAATAAAATAGAACTTGGCAGAAATAAAATCTCTGTTTTAGACTTTTAGCAACTTTTGTCACACAACCTTTTTTTCAACTAACTTATTTTTACTATCTATTAATATGGAATACATCTTACAACCTTGGCCTTGGTTTGTTACTGGACCTTTGTTGGCAATAATAATGTTTCTTCTCCTTTATTTTGGAAGAACTTTTGGCATGTCATCTAACTTAAGAACCTTATGCGCCATTGGAGGTGCTGGTAAACGTGTTGAATTCTTTAAATTCGATTGGAAAAGCCAACGCTGGAATCTCGTTGTTGTATTAGGTGCAATTTTAGGTGGATTTATTGCTCATTATCTATTGTCTAATCCAACAAATATTAATCTAAGTGAAGCCACCATAAAAGATTTAAACGCATTTGGATTTAGTAATGTTGGGCAAAGTTTAGTACCACCAGAATTATTTAGTTGGGATGCTGTCTTTAGTATTAAAGGTATTTTAATACTAATTGTAGGTGGGTTTCTAGTTGGTTTTGGTACGCGTTATGCAGGTGGTTGCACATCTGGCCATGCGATTACAGGCTTAAGCAGTTTGCAATTACCATCATTAATTGCTGTAATAGGCTTTTTTGCTGGAGGTTTAATTATGATTCATCTTATATATCCAATACTATTTTAATTATGGGAAAGTATTTAAAATTTTTAACCGTAGGTATGGTATTCGGTATTGTTTTAGTAAAATCTGAAGCCGTTTCATGGTATCGTATTTTTGAAATGTTTAAGTTTCAGTCCTTCCACATGTATGGTATTATTGGTTCTGCCGTTATAACAGGAATAATTTTACTATTAGTTTCAAAAAAAATTAAAATTAAAAACATAGAAGGTTCATTTTTAAGAGTGCCTTTAAAAGATCGTGGATTCATTCGTTATATTTTAGGAGGCATTATTTTTGGTTTAGGTTGGGCACTATGTGGCGCATGTCCTGGTCCAATGTACATCTTAATTGGTACTGGTGCATTCTCTATATTAGTTGTAATTGCTGCTGCATTACTAGGAACTTATGTGTACGGCTTAACAAAAGATAAACTACCACATTAAAATGGAATTAACTGAGATAATAGGCTACTTCGGTGCATTAATTGTTGGACTCGTTCTTGGACTTATAGGAGGAGGTGGCTCTATTTTAACAGTTCCTATTTTGGTTTATTTTTTAGGATTTAGTCCTATTGTAGCTACTAGTTATTCTCTATTTGTGGTTGGTAGTACTTCATTAATAGGAACATTTAGAAATATTAGAAAAAAAACAATCGACTTTAAAACAGCAATAATTTTTGCAATACCCTCAATTCTTGCTGTTTTTATGATGAGAAGCTTAGTGATACCTAACCTACCAGATGTTTTATTTTCGATAGGCAAGTTTCACTTAACCAATTCTCTTTTTATAATGTTAGTTTTTGCGCTCATTATGCTTTTAGCAGGTTGGTCTATGATAAAGTCTAAAGAAATCACAACTGAGCAAGAAATAAAGGAGTACGACAGTAATCATTACTTAGCTATTGGTACACAAGCCATTGGTATTGGTGCATTAGCTGGCTTGGTTGGTGCTGGTGGTGGATTTTTAATTGTACCTGCATTGGTCCTTTTAGTCAAACTACCTATCAAAAAAGCAATAAGTACCTCTTTATTTATCATAGCAATACAATCTTTAATAGGATTTTTAGGCGATTTAAATACCATAGAAATTGACTGGAATTTCTTAATTAGATTTACTATCATTTCAATAATTGGTATATTTATTGGGTTAGCGTTATCTAAAAAAATTAGCGCTAAAGGCTTAAAAAGAGGCTTTGGCTATTTCACTTTAATCATGGCAATTTATATTACTTATAAAGAGTTATTTTAACAGACTTTGTGACAAATATCACATTTCGGAAAATGAACTTTTGTAAATTTGCACTATAATATCTACTATTTATGAAAATTGAACAATTATATACTGGCTGTTTAGCACAAGGTGCTTATTATATTGAATCAGAAGGAGAAGTTGCTATAATAGACCCTTTAAGGGAAGTACAGCAGTATATTGACAAAACAGAAGCTAACAATTCAAAAATTAAATATATTCTAGAAACACATTTTCATGCTGATTTTGTTTCTGGACATGTAGATTTGGCTAAAAAAACAGGAGCAACAATTGTATTTGGACCTGGAGCAACTACAGAATATAACATACATACTGCAACAGATGGTGAAGAGCTTAAACTTGGAAATGTAACGCTTAAAGTATTACATACACCAGGACACACTTTAGAATCTACAACTTATCTTTTAATTGATGAAAATGGAAAAAATCACGCTATTTTTTCTGGTGACACTTTATTTTTAGGTGATGTCGGCCGACCAGATTTAGCGATTAAATCTGATTTAACAAAAGAAGATTTAGCTGGCATGTTATACGATTCGCTTCGAAATAAAATAATGACGCTCGAAGATGATGTTATCGTTTATCCTGCACATGGAGCTGGTTCTGCTTGTGGTAAAAATTTAAGCAAAGAAACTGTTGGTGTTTTAGGCGAACAGAAAAAAACAAATTATGCGCTGCGTGCAGATATGACAAAAGCCGAATTTGTTGAAGAAGTTTTAGATGGCATTGCTCCTCCTCCACAATATTTTGCTAAAAATGCAATTATGAATAAAATGGGTTACGATACGTTTGAAACTGTTTTAAAAACAGGAAACGTGCCACTTAATCCAGAAGAGTTTGAAGCTATGGCTAACCATGAGGCTGCATTAGTTTTAGATGTTAGAACTCAAGCCGACTTTATAAAAGCACATATTCCTAAATCTATTTTTATAGGATTAAATGGTGGATTTGCACCTTGGGTTGGTGCTTTAATTAAAGACATTAAACAACCTATTGTTTTGGTAGTTCCTGAAGGTAAATCTGAAGAAGCTGTAACAAGATTATCGCGTGTTGGTTATGATAATACCTTAGGTTATCTTGAAGGTGGATTAGAAGCTTGGCAAAACGCCGGAAAAGACATTGAAACCTTACAATCTATTTCAGCTGAAGAATTTGCCGCAAAAGCCAAAGAAAGCAAACTTAATATTTTAGATGTAAGAAAGGATGGCGAGTATTTATCATCTCATATAGAAGATGCACAACACTTGTCTTTAGACTTTATTAATGAAAAGATGAACGAGGTAGATAAAGACAAAACCTATTATGTACATTGTGCTGGAGGTTATCGTTCTGTTATTGCCGAGTCTATTTTAAAAGCAAGAGGTTATAATAATTTAATTGATGTTGAAGGTGGTTTTGGTGCTATTAAAAATACAGATTTACCAGTAACTGATTTTGTTTGTCCTACAACATTATAGATAAATAATGACTAGACCTAGCAGGTTTTAAAAACCTAGCAGGTCTTTTTTAAATCATTAATAATGAAAAATAAGACTCAAGTAGTAGTCTATAAAAACTAATAAACATGAAAAATTCATTTAACATACAGAACTTAAAATGTGGTGGTTGTGCAAATACAATCGTGACACAATTATCTAAACTAGATGGGATTTCTGAAGTTGAAGTTAATAACGATACTGATGAAGTCAGTTTTAATACGGTTTCTGTAACTGAAATTGAATCTGTAAAACAGAAGTTATCAGATTTAGGTTACCCTATTGTTGGAGATGCTAACTCATTACCAAAAAAGGCAAAGTCTTTTGTGAGTTGTGCTGTTGGTAGAATGACGAAGTAAACCTAATTATAGTCTATGTTTGTCATTCTGAACTTGGTTCAGAATCTCGTAACATTATAAATTAGATTCTGAAACAAATTCAGAATGACAGAATTAGCAAAGGTTACAAATAAAAAATCCCACTCAACGTGGGATTTTTTATTAAACTATTTCTGCACTAAGGCCTGCTTGTAAAAGCTTAGAGCATCTAGGCTCTAAATCTTCGTAAGGCCCAGTTTTTACCGTACACTTACCTTTGTAATGCACTAATAAAGCACATTGTTCGGCTTGTTCTGGCATGTGGTCACATGCATATATTAAAGTATCTATAACGTGGTCGAAGGTATTAACCTCATCATTAAACAACACAATTTCATTTTCTTTTACGACTTCTTCTTGTAAAAGCAGCTCTTCTGAGTATTTTTCTTTTGTCATCTTAAATCGCTTTTTAAGTACGTTTTGTGTACTTAGTGTGACAGACTCTATTTGTTAATCTCTACTAATTTATAAATTTTAACGATACCCAACGTCCTTTTTGTATAGTTTCATTCAATTTTAACATGTGTTTTTCACATTCTGCCGTTATAATTGGAATATCCTCTTCATAAAACCCACTTAAAAACAGTGTTCCATTAGTGTTTAAACATTTGGCATAACTTGGAATATCTGATAAAAGAATGTTTCTATTGATATTAGCAATGATGCTATCGTACGTTTTACCTTCTAACAACTTTACATCACCTTCGTAAACTGAAATGTTATGACAATCGTTACGTTCTACATTTTCTAAACTATTTAGGTAACACCAATTATCTATATCAATAGCATCTAGTTTAGTTGCACCAACTTTCTCTGCTAAAATAGCCAAAACACCTGTTCCGCAACCCATATCTAAAACCGATTTACCCGTAAAATCGTTTCTTAAGATATGCTGAATCATCATATGTGTGGTTTCATGATGACCTGTACCAAAACTCATTTTGGGTTCTATAATTAAATCGTATTTAGTGTCTGGTTTTTCATGAAATGGTGCACGTACAGATACTAAATCATCCACAATGATTGGGTTAAAGTTTTGCTCCCATTCCTCATTCCAGTTGGTTTGCTCTATTTCGTTGAATTCTGATGTAATTTCAAACTCCTCTGAACTTAAAATATAGATATCATCTAAGATGTTTTCATTCCATTCCTCTTTTTGAATGTATGCAGTTACTCCTTCTTCGGTTTCTACAAAACTTTCGAAACCTGCGTAACCGAGTTCTGCAATTAGAATTTCGGTGGCTGGTTGTAGTGGTTTTACTTTAAAATTGTAACCTATGTAAATTGTATTAGACATCTTATTTTTTTGATATACGATTGGTTGAATAACCCTTGGTAATTAATTGACTTTTGTCTTTATCACTAGCATTGGATTGCATGCGTTAGCGATAGAAACGGCATCCTTTTTATTTGGTGGCTGAGCGAAGCAGAAGCCACCGAATAAAAAGATATAGTGTATAGCGCGACCCTTGTGGTAACGCCCTAATTAGTTAAAATTTAAAACGCGTTTACTATAGCGTAAAAATCTTCGGCCTTAAGTGCAGCACCTCCAATTAATCCACCATCAACGTCTGGCTTAGAAAAAATTTCTTGCGCATTTGCTGGCTTTACACTTCCTCCATAAAGGATAGAAACACTGTCTGCAACGTCGTTTCCGTACTTGTCCGCTAATGTTTTTCTGATAAATGCATGCATGTCTTGCGCTTGCTCAGGGCTTGCAGTTTCGCCTGTACCAATAGCCCAAACTGGCTCATAAGCCAACACTATATTTTTGAAAGCTTCTGCGCCTAAATGAAACAATGCGTTTTTAATTTGGCTACCTACAACAGCTTCTTCGTTACCTGCTTTACGGTCTGCTAATTCTTCTCCAAAACAGAAAATTACGCGCATATCATTTGCTAATGCTGCGTCTACTTTCTTGGCTAAAGACTCATCCGTTTCATTGAAATAAGCACGACGCTCACTGTGACCTAAAATTACAGTTTTAACACCAATACTTTTTAACATACTTGCGCTGATTTCACCTGTGTAAGCTCCGTTTTCTGCAAAGTGCATGTTTTGTGCTACGACTTCTATATCTGATTCTCTTAATGATTGAAAAGCGTGCCATAGATTTGTAAATGTTGGTGCTACCATTACCTCTGCATTTGAGGTTTTGGTTTGACCTTGTAAGGCTGTAATTAACGTTTCAGTTTGTGCTAAATCGTTGTTCATTTTCCAGTTTCCGGCTACTATGTTTTTTCTCATAATGTTATGTATTAACTTCTTAAAAAAGAAGTGTTTATTGATTTGTAATTTTATAATACAAAAATAAGATAAAAAGACGACACAAATCTGGTCTGAAAGCTCAAATAATCAGCGCAAACGTTGTAGAAATTCGAATTAATTATTAATACGAAGTTGAATCGCAAATTTTAAAAAAATCTGTCGTTTTTTTTATGATAGTTTTACCCTTGGGTCTAACCATGCGTAGATGATATCTACAAAAATATTGATGGTTATGAAGATAATGGCAATGACTAAAACGGCACCCATTATTACAGGTAAATCTAAGGTATTAAGTGCATTTACAATTTCTTTTCCGAGGCCATTCCACCCAAAAATATACTCTACAAAAACAGCGCCTGCTAACATAGATGCAAACCATCCTGAAATTGCTGTAACCACTGGATTTAATGCATTTTTCACGGCATGGTTTTTAATAACCTGAAACTCACTTAAGCCTTTTGCTCTAGCGGTACGTATGTAATCTTGATTGAGAACTTCTAATAATGAATTTCGCATTAATTGAATGACTACTGCCAATGGTCTTATACCTAAAACAATGGCTGGCAGTATAAGGTTTTTCCATTTTATAGTCATTTTTTCTCCAAAATCGTCTAGCTCGTACAAACTGCCTGTCATTTCTAAATTGGTGTATTTGTGTAAAACAAAGCCAAATAACCATGCGAAAAGAATGGCAGAAAAAAACGATGGTACACTCATACCAAATGTGCTTAAAATTTGAATGGTTTTATCTATCCAAGTGTCTTTATATAATGCTGAAATGATTCCGAAAATAACACCTAATATAATTGCTATTACAATGGCTGAAACTGCCAAAACAAAGGTATTTGGAATAGTTTCGCCTATAACTTGCGTTACTTTTTTTCCTTGTTTGGTAAAGGATTCTCTAAGGTATGGTGCTTTTATTACGGTTGTGGTATTCCCTAAAGTAAAGAGTTCTGATGCTGTGTATTTATTTGGACTTAAAAACGTGTAATCTGATTGCGAATTTGAATGAAATGAAATTGGTGATAAATCATTGAGATAATATAAAAATTGTGTCCCAATGGGTTTATCGAATCCATATTTCTGCTTTACGGCTGCAACTTGTTCGGACGTTTGGTTTTGACCCAACATCATTTTTGCAGGATCACCAGGTAGAATATTGAATAAAAAGAAAATGACTGTTACCACACCTAATAATGTGATTAAAGCGTAGAAGATTTTATTTATTAAATATCGTATCAGGTTGTTGGTTTTTTGTTGTTTTTTGGCTTTTAATAAATTGAATTTAAAACTTTTAAGATAAACAATTAATGGTTAAAAACTTATGACTGTTTACGAAGACTGTGTACTGCTTACTGTCACTGAATACTGAACACTGCCTACTGAAATCTACAATTCTACATCTTCAAAATCATTCCAGTGTGCTTTGTTTACAACTGTACCTTTATTTAAAATTATGACACCTGGATTAGAACGCACTATGGTTTTTACCACTTTTTCGTCGGTAGCATAAAAGTTAAATTTAAGATCGTTCTCTTTCGCTAATTGCGCCATATCATCTGAACTTGAAGCCGAAATACCAATTACAGTATATCCTTTTGCTATAGCTCTATCAGTTAATGCTTTTATCTCAGCTACACCTTGTGCTTCGGTTTTCTCTTTAGCATAAATGGTAATAATCAGTAATTTATCTATACCTAAGAAATAGTCTAATTGGTTTTCTCCATCGACTTCAATCGTAAAATCTTGAATTGGTGGAATGTAACCTTCATCAATGACTTTAGTTTCTACACTCACATATTCTCCATCTACTTTTGGATAACTACCATTTGTAATAAACTCTTGGTTTTCGCCATTTACATTAAACGTCCAAGTATATTCTGAAACTGGCTTTGGCGCATCCTCAGGCGTTATAATCTGCTCTTGTATGTTTTTACCAATGGCATATGCTCTAAAATCAATAGATGGCAAATGCATTAAAACATGGTAACCAAACCAAAGTGAAACTATAAAACTTAACAAAGCAATAATTGTTGTTGGCAGTTTTGTGAAAATTGGTTTGATATGTTTTATGCCCACAAACAATATTAAAATTAAAACAAGTAAGATTAAATCTTTTGTAAAGCTTTCCCATGGTGTTAGTTTTAGCGCATCTCCAAAACATCCACAATCTTTAACTTTATCGAAATAAGCAGAATAGAACGTTAAAAATGTAAAAAACACAATCATTAATAGTAAGCTCCAAACGGTAAATTTTGGTTTATAACCTATTAAAAGAAATACACCTAAAACAACCTCAAATACCACTACAATTACAGAAATACCTAGCGCAAATGGAATTAAAAATTCCATATTTAAGACATCTGCACTAAAATACTCTTCAAGTTTGTATGAAAATCCTAATGGATCATTTAGCTTAATAAATCCTGAAATTATAAATAATATTCCTGTAAATATTCTACTAAGTTGTACTATGTATTTCATAAAATTATATCTTCTAAACTATTGACCTTCTCCTAAATGAATCATTGCAAAAACAGCATAATTAATCATGTCTTGATAATTTGCATCAATACCTTCGCTTACTAAAGTCTTACCAGCATTATCTTCAATTTGCTTTACGCGTAATAATTTTTGTAAAATTAAATCGGTTAATGAGCTTACACGCATATCTCGCCAAGCTTCACCATAATCGTGATTTTTATCCAGCATTAATTGCTTAGTGACTGCAATTTTTTCGTCGTAAAGTTCTGTAGCTTCTTCAGTATCTAAATCTGGTTGCTCCACCACACCTTTTTCTAATTGTACCAATGCCATGGCGCAATAATTAATGATGCCAATAAACTCGCTTACTTCGCCTTCATCTACTTTTCTAACATCGTTTTGTTGCAAGCCTCTAATGCGTTGTGCTTTTATAAAAATCTGATCGGTTAAAGATGGTAATCTTAAAATGCGCCATGCACTACCATAATCACTCATTTTATTTACAAAAAGTGCCCTACATTTTGCGATAACAGCATCGTATTGTTTTGAAGTATCTTGCATCTATTAAAAATTAGATTCTAGTATAAAGTTTGAAAAATTAGTTAGCCTAAATACAATTAGAATAACGGCTTTACTAGAATAATGTAATTCTCGATTATCGAGTAAAATTTCCGTAAATTTCGCATAAATAAATTAGAAGTTCAAAGTTTGAGGTTTAAAGTTTTCTTAAGGCCTTTATAAGATGAAACATGAATATAAATTGTAAAGGAAAATTAATCGATTTATCGATGCCTAAAGTAATGGGAATCCTTAATGTTACGCCAGATTCATTTTTTGATGGTGGAAAATACAAGGATGAAACCGAAATTTTAAATCAGGTGGAAACCATGCTAAAACACCAAGCCACTTTTATAGATATTGGTGGCTACAGTTCTAGACCAAATGCAGATGATGTTAGCGAAGCCGAAGAATTTAGCCGTGTTTTACCAGTTATAGAATTAATTTTAAAGCACTTTCCTGAAGCCTTAATTTCTATTGATACTTTTAGGAGTGAAGTCGCCAAACAAAGTGTTGAAGCTGGTGCTGCTTTAGTTAATGATATTTCGGCAGGTCAACTTGATTCTAATATGCTTGCAGTCATTGGAAAACTTAGTGTGCCTTATATAATGATGCACATGAAAGGCACGCCCAAAACTATGCAACAGCAAACGCAATACACTGATTTAACCAAAGAAGTAATTTCTTATTTTGCCGAACGTATTGAAGCTGCACACCAAGAAAAAATTAATGATATAATTATAGATCCTGGATTTGGATTTGCAAAAACAACAGAACAAAATTTTGAATTATTAAACCAACTAGAGTTACTACAGATGCTAGACCAGCCTATCCTTGCTGGAATTTCTAGAAAATCTATGATTTATAAAACTTTAAACTTAACCTCACAAGAAGCTTTAAATGGCACAACCGCCTTACACATGGTCGCTTTGCAAAAAGGTGCAAAATTATTACGCGTCCATGATGTTAAAGAAGCCATGGAGTGCATTACACTTTATAATCAACTGAAATCTAATTAACCTATGCGCATTATATACCTCCTAATCATTCTATGTTGCTTTAGCTGTAATAACGAACGCGTTCTACTATTGCCAGAAATTGAAAACGCAGAAATCACAGAAGTCTTAGATGTGTCTCCTGCTTATATATTTTATGATGAAACACAACCAGATTCTACATTATTAAACCGAAAGAATTTAATAATTACCACCAATTGGCTGGTTAATGTAGATAAACGTTTGACATTAAAACAAGCCATTCCGCACATTAAATTCTTACAAGACAAAAAGAGAAATGCAGAAATGCACAAAAATGAAGCGGCTAGAAATTACTTTTCTTGTAATGATACAAGTATTGGGAATTTGGGGTTTATGGATTTTACTGATATCTATTATAAAGAAGAGCTCAAAATCGACTCTGTTTATAATGAGCGTAACATTCCTACAAAGGAAAATCTAATGAATATGGCTGGTTTCCACGCTAGAAACACAATTCCAATAATTATTAGGGAAGACTTAAAATTTCAAATTGGAAATGAATATTTTAATTTTGATAATCTAAATAGTAAATTAAAGTCACTTACCGATGTTAATTTCATTGGCGTGCATTTAGAATTATACTTTTCAAGGAATTTATCTTTCCAAGATTATATAACTATTAAAAGAAAAATTAATTCTATTGATTCAGATTTAATTTCAGTGGATTTTAATGAATACATATTTTAACTTAAATTAGCAAAAACACTAACCGCTTGGAAAACTTACAACTTTGGGATTTTAGATTTATAGACTTCGTGGATGTCTTCCTAGTTGCTATTCTTTTATATTACATATATAAGCTTGTAAAAGGTACTGTTGCCATCAATATTTTTATCGGAATACTTGTTATTTATTTTGCGTGGCGTTTAACCGACTATCTCAATATGCAGATGCTTTACAGCATTTTTGATGGTTTTATGAAAGTTGGTATTATTGCCTTAATTGTGGTCTTTCAACCTGAAATTAGAAAATTTTTATTGCTCGTTGGCTCCACAAATATTGGTGGTAAAAAAGGAATTTTTAAGAACTTTAAATTCTTAAAAAACGAAGATCAAACCTCTACAGATATTGATGCTATTATTAATGCCTGTAACAAAATGGGATCTTCAAATACTGGTGCATTAATTGTAATTGAACGCAACAACAATCTCGATTTTTTGACAAACACTGGAGACGAAATGAATATTTTAGTCTCTCAACCCATCATAGAAAGTATCTTTTTTAAAAATAGTCCATTACACGATGGTGCAATAATTATTGATAAAAATGTGGTTAAGGCGACACGTGTTATTTTGCCTGTTAACAATGAAAAGAATATTCCGGAGCGGTTTGGATTACGTCACAGAGCTGCAATTGGTATTACCGAAAAAACTGATGCATTAGCACTTTGTGTAAGTGAAGAAACAGGGCAAATATCTTATATTAAAAATGGAGAATTTGTTATGTTCAGTAACACTGACGATCTCATTCAAAAAATAAAAGAAGATTTAGGCTAGTGAACTGTAAAAACTGTAATAATACATTAAGGGAATCACAAAAATTTTGTGACGAGTGTGGTGCAAAAATCATTCAGAATAGATTAAAACCAAAAGTTTTAGTCGCGCAAGTTAATGAGCAATTTCTTTGCGTAGATAACAAATTCCTGCGCACTTTTATTCATCTTTTTAATAAACCAGAAATGGTTATTGTTAGTTATATAGATGGGACAAGAAAAAAATATATTGATGTTTTACAATATTTTGCCATTGCATTAACCTTAGCTGGTATTCAGTTATTTATTATGAGTACGTTTTTTAAAGAATCTTTAGATTTTCAGAGTGGTTTTGTAGATGGCCTTAATTCTTCATCATCACAAAAAGATAATCCTTTCAAAAATATCAACACTGATTTTTTTAGCAAATCCCAGAGTATATTATATATTTTATTTGTTCCCTTCTACGCCTTTGGGACATGGTTCACCTATTATATCTTAAACGAAAGAGTTTATAATTATACAGAACATATTGTTATTAATTTATATTATAATGCTCAAATTATTATACTTACAGCTGTATTTGGAACCTTATTCGCCATAATAGGCGTTGAATACTATATAGTATCTTTAGCATTATTTATCCCAACACTTCTTTATTTATTCTATATTTTGAAACGCGTATTTAAAGATACGTTTTGGGCTGCATTTTTGAGATTCATCATTGCAAGTTTCATCGCATTGACCTCCATGTTTATTATTGGTATTATAATTACTTTACTATTTATAATACTATCTATTTAAAACATTATGTAGACTTCAAGTCCTTTTGTATAATTTTTAAAATCATTTATAAATACTTCAAACCTATTTACAGTACAGTTTTTTTTCTAGCAAAACTAAACCGCTTCTGCCTTTAAAAATTGTACTTCATAAAGGTTTTTGTAGTAACCTGTTTCTTTTTCTAGAAGTGATTTGTGCGTACCAATTTCTACAATTTCTCCAGCATCCATCACTATGATTTTATCTGCTTGTTGTATAGTAGCTAATCGATGAGCAATGACTATAGATGTTCTACCTTCCGTAATTTTATCGGTTGCATCCTGTATTAATTGCTCTGAATATGAATCTACAGAAGACGTTGCTTCATCTAATATTAAAATACTTGGATTAGTGACATAAGCTCTTAAAAACGAAATTAATTGGCGCTGTCCAGAAGATAACATCACACCTCTTTCCTTCACATTATAATGATAACCGTTTGGCAAACTAGAAATAAAATCATGAATCCCAATCGCCTTCGCAGCTTTCACAACATCTTCCTCAGTAATATTTTCATTATTTAATGTAATATTATTAAGAATTGTATCTGCAAATAAAAACACATCTTGTAATACTACTGCTATTTGGCTTCTTAATGAACTTAAAGTCATGTCTTTTATATCAGTGTCATCGACTTTAATAATTCCTGAATTGATATCGTAAAAACGATTCAACAAATTAATAATCGTAGATTTTCCTGCTCCAGTTGCTCCTACAATTGCAATTGTTTCTCCTGCTTCAACATTAAAAGAAATTCCTTTAAGGACCTCTTCATCTTTTACATAAGAAAATCTTACATCACTAAACGCAATAGCACCTTTAAAATGATTAGCCTCAATAGTACCAGAATCATCAATATTAGATGTTGTATCTAATACTTTAAAAACACGATCTGCAGCCACCATTCCCATTTGTAAGGTGTTGAATTTATTGGCGATTTGGTTTAATGGTCTAAACAACATTGGAATAAACATCGTAAATGAAATTAAATCACCTAGTGTTGTACCTGGCACTTTTGTGAGCGCATCAAATCCACCAACTAAAATAACCATTGCCAAAGTTAATGATCCTAAAAACTCAGCAATAGGAAAGAATATGGAATTATACCAAACCGTTTTTATCCAACCGTTTTTATGACGTTCATTAATGGCTTTAAAGTTCTTGTATTCCGTTTCTTCTCTTGTAAACAATTGAAGAATTTTCATTCCTGTTACACGTTCTTGCACAAATGAATTTAAGTTAGAAACTTCCGTACGTACATCTTCAAAAGCACGTTTCATATATTTCTGAAAGATCTTTGTTGCAAACAACACGATTGGCATGGTCACAAAAACAATAAGACTAAGCTTTAAATTTATAAATGCCATAAAGCCTGCTACTACTAACATTTTCAGAATATCACTAAAAATCATAAACAGACCTTGCCCAAATATATCTGCTATACGTTCCATATCAGTTACTGCTCTTGTAATTAACACACCTACCGAAGATTTATCGAAATAAGTCATTTTAAATTTAAGCATATGCTTAAACAGCTTAACTCTGATATCCTTAACCACAGACTGCCCTAACCAACTTGCATAATAAATAAACAGGAGTTGAGAAATAACTTCTAAAATTAAGAGCACAAGCATAATAACCATATACAAGACAAAGCCATTGTATTTTTTATCTGCTATTTGCACGTCAATAGCTTCTTTTAAAATATAAGGTCTAAGTGCACCAAAAACTGCTAAGCCAACAACACAAATCAATGAAATTACAAAAACAGTGCGATACGGTTTTATGTACTGCAGTAATCGTGTAAACAACGATACATCAAATATTTTCTTTTCTTTTTCTGCCATCTTCTACTGAACTTGCTTCAGTATCTTTTTAGTTTATTTTAATTGTTTCAGGATACACTATTTCTTCTAAATACAAGCCTTGTGCAGGCACCGAAAATCCGGCTTCACTCCTATTTTTAGAAGTTATAATGTGATGCAAATCTTCTGGACTTAATTTGCCTAAACCAATATTTACCATCGTGCCAACAATAGCTCTTACCATGTTTCTCAAAAAACGATCTGCTTTAATTGTGAATATTAGCTGATGTTCTTTTTGTTCCCAAAACGCTTCCATTATATCACAATTATACGTTTTTACATCTGTATTCGACTTAGAAAAGCATTGAAAATCTTTATATTGAAATAGAATCTTGCAAGCCTCATTCATCGCTTCTAGATTAAGAGGTAGATGTACGAGATAAGCATAATCATAATCAAAAACATTTTTTGAAGTAGAAATCTTATAATTATATGTTCTGCTCGTTGCATAGAAACGCGCATGCATTTCAGGTTTTACTTCAAAAATAGATGTAACGGCAATATCTTTTGGTAATAACGAATTGAGCTTATACACTAAATCTTTCGATTGAAATTCGCCATCAAAATCAAAATGAGCAAACATCTGTGATGCATGTACACCAGCATCTGTTCTACCTGCTCCCATAATTGAAATTTTAGCTTTCAAAATAGTAGACAAAGCCTTTTCTAATACTTCTTGCACAGAAATAGCATTGGGTTGGTTTTGCCAACCATGATATGCTCTACCATTATATGAAAGTTCTATGAAAAATCGCAATAGAAATCTTACTTTTGTTAAATGCAAAGTTACAGTTTTAGATGCTAAAGAAATCCTAAATAATTAATAAGATTTCTGTCTTCGTAAAAAGCAAATATGAAAAAAATTCTCCTTTTATCTGACACACATAGTTACATTGATGATGCTATTTTAAAATATGTAAAACAAGCTGATGAAGTTTGGCATGCTGGTGATATTGGCGACTTATCAGTAACTGATCGTATTGTAGAACTAAAACCTTTAAAAGCCGTTTACGGGAATATCGATAACGCTAAAGCAAGAGCTGAATTCCCTTTACATAATAGATTTATGTCCGAAGGTGTTGATGTTTGGATTACTCACATTGGTGGTTATCCACCTAAGTATAATAATAAAGTAAAAGAGGCTTTGGCCGCAAATCCGCCAGATCTATTTATCACAGGTCATTCACATATTTTAAAAGTGATGCCAGACAAAAAATTAGATTTACTACACATGAATCCTGGAGCTGCAGGTAAACATGGCTTTCATAAAGTGAGAACGATGCTTCGTTTTAAAATTGATGGTAAAAATATAACAGACTTGGAAGTGATAGAATTTGAAACCCGATAAAAAACAAAAAACCCAGACGGCAGCGTCTGGGTTTTTCACACTAATACTACTAAGATTTTAGGTCTATCGTAATCGATCTACAGATTTCACAAGATCTTCATCCTTTTTAATAGCCTTGTTAGCCAAGACTAAACACACAATAGAAAAAATAGGAAGAAGAATCCCAATACCTTTCTCAGAAACGTTAGTTTCTCCAGATAAATTTTGCGATTGATATACAAAGATTCCTAGTAAAATAAAGTTTAATATTATATTGAGTCGTCCCAAAACAAATTGAAACTTCCTGTTTTTAAAACTAAAAATTGAAATTAATGATAATAATGCAGATCCTAAAAATAAGCCTAGATACGTGTAATTATCTATAGCGAATACTTTAACGCCTTCATTATTTAACCACAAATGAAACACAAATATTAAGCCTGCAGAAATACCTGCGGCTAAAAATAAATATAAGGTCTGAACGCGTTGAATCATATTTTACTAAAAAAGCTCTGCAAAATTAGTAGTTTATTTTTTAAAAAGATAGAAAATGTTTTAAAATAAAATTGTATTATTGCAATAGTAAGAAGTAACATACTGAGTTACATCTTTATAATCTTCCAAATTAATCTCTCTTTTTTTCTTTTTATTTCATTTAGAAAATATTGAATTAATAATATCAAATTATAATACATATACAACATTCGAATGTTTGAAATTTCCCAGTTAAAAGCTAAGAAACTACCTGAATTACAGGAGTTAGCGAAACAACTAAACGTACCAAAATACCGTACATTAAAAAAATTAGACTTGGTGTATCAAATCTTAGATTACCAAGCAGCCAATCCTGGTGCGGTTAAAGCTAAAGTAGAAACTGAAGCTAAACCAGAACCAGCAAAGGCAGAAGCTAAAGCACCTCAAAAGCGTGCTAGAGTTCAGAAAAAACCTCAAGAAAACAAAGATCAAAAAGCCATAGAGTTTACTGATAAGGATAAAAAAGAGGACGAAAAGCCTAGAGCACAAAAACCTAGAAACACTAAATCTAATAACGATAAAGTAAGTGATTCTTCTGGTAAAGACACTAGGTCGCAAAATGACAAAACGAAAAAAGACAATTCCAACAAGGAAAATCCTCAACACAAAAACCAGGATAACAAGTCTAACGACAAGAGACGTTCTAACTCTAATCAAAACAACGATAAAAGACAGAACAACCAATCTAAAAGCAACAATAGAAACAACAATAATCAAAAAAATAATGGCAATAAGGATAGCAGAAATCGCTATCGTGAGCCAGATTTTGAATTTGATGCTATTATTGAGAGTGAAGGAGTCTTAGACATTATGCAAGACGGTTATGGTTTCTTAAGATCATCTGACTATAACTATTTATCATCACCAGATGACATTTATGTTTCGCAATCTCAAATTCGTTTATTCGGATTAAAAACTGGTGATACAGTTCTTGGACATGTAAGACCTCCTAAAGAAGGTGAAAAGTATTTCCCTTTAATTAAGGTCAGTAAAATTAATGGACAAAGTCCAAATGTGGTTAGAGATAGAGTAGCTTTTGAGCACTTAACACCTTTATTTCCTCAAGAGAAATTCAATTTAGCTGAAAAGCAAGCGACAATTTCTACACGTATTATGGATTTGTTTGCTCCTATTGGAAAAGGACAACGTGGTATGATTGTATCGCAACCAAAAACGGGTAAAACTATGTTACTTAAGGATGTTGCTAATGCTATTGCAGCCAATCATCCAGAAGTTTATCAAATGATTTTACTTATTGATGAGCGTCCTGAAGAAGTAACAGACATGCAACGTAATGTACGTGGTGAAGTCATTGCTTCTACTTTTGATAAAGAAGCTCATGAGCATGTAAGAATTGCGAATATCGTATTAGAAAAAGCAAAACGTTTGGTAGAATGTGGCCATGATGTGGTTATTTTATTAGATTCAATTACACGTTTAGCTAGAGCTTATAATACGGTTCAACCAGCATCAGGAAAGATACTTTCTGGTGGTGTTGATGCCAATGCATTACATAAACCTAAACGTTTCTTTGGTGCTGCTCGTAATATTGAAAATGGTGGTTCTTTAACAATTATTGCCACAGCATTGACAGAAACTGGTTCTAAAATGGACGAAGTAATTTTTGAAGAATTTAAAGGAACTGGTAACATGGAACTGCAGTTAGATCGTAAGATTTCTAACCGTAGAATCTTCCCAGCAATTGACTTAACATCATCTAGCACAAGACGTGATGATATTCTTTTAGATGCGAACACGATTCAAAGAATGTGGGTAATGCGTAAGTATTTAGCAGATATGAATCCGGTTGAAGCTATGGAATTCATTAATGATCGTTTTAAACAGACAAGAAACAACGAAGAGTTTTTAATTTCTATGAATGGATAAAACGCTTTAAATATATTTTATTAAAAAACCTTGAATTAAACGTTCAAGGTTTTTTTTATGTTTAAATATAAAAGATTAAACTATTGAATTAAACACGTGGTTTAGCAATACCTCTATCATACATCACAATACTACCTGCAACCGAAACATTAAGACTTAATTGCGACTGAAACTTTATTAGAAAATGACTTTTCTCTATGGCTTGTTTAGATAAACCATGATCTTCTGCGCCAAGCAAATACACACATCGTCTAGGATGATTAAAGGTTTCTAAAGACACAGCGTCTTCAGTTAATTCTACGCCTACAAGCCTTGCTCCTTTTGGGATATTATTATAAAAATCATCAAATGTATCGTAATGAAAATATGGCATTGATTTTACGGCATTGTGCGTATCACATGCCTGTTTTGCATAACGATTACCAATGGTAAAAATAAAACTAGCACCAAGATTTTGAGCTGATCGCCACAGTACACCTAAATTTTCAGGTGTTTTTCCATTTTGAATTCCTATACCAAAGAATTCATTCGTAAAATTATCATTCATATCACAAAACTAAGAAAGCTCGTGCTCTAAACGAAATTGATTGCTATGAGATAAGAGTTATAAATTGAAGGAAATCATAATCGGAAAATGATCTGATGGATATTTTAAATCCCACGAATCACTTAAAACAGCATACTTTTTTACATCAATATCTTTACTAACAAATAAATAATCTATACGTCTAATTACAGGTTGATCAAAATGAAAACCATTATAAGTTCCTATTGGTCCAAAAGTCAGTTCTGCTACATTTTTACTGTCGTTTAAATTTTTAGACAAAAACTGAATACTTTCATGATCGTCCTCCATATTAAAATCACCACTTAGAACTACAGGATAATTTTCTGTATTAATTTCTTTTATTTTCTTATCAATTAAGACAGCGCTTTGTACTCTAGCTACTTTACCAACATGGTCAAAATGTGTATTAAATAAGTAGAATTTTTTTCCTGTATCTATATTTTTAAATAAAGCATAAGTACAAACTCTATTGCATACAGCATCCCAACCCATTGAGACTTTATCTGGTGTTTCTGACAACCAAAACGTATTAGAGCTCTCAACCTGAAACTTATCTTTTTTGTAAAAAATTGCAGAATACTCGCCTTTATCTTTTCCATCATCTCTACCAACACCAACAAAACTATAATCTACTAAAAGACTATCCATTTCCATCATCTGGTTTGGCATCGCTTCTTGTACGCCTAAAACATCTGGTTCGTGAAACTTAATCTGATTAATAAAAAATGCCTTCCTATTGGTCCAACTATTTTTACCTTCCTTTGGTGCATCTAATTTTATATTATAGGACATTACGTTTAGTTCTTGTGCAGGTAAAATTGTTAAGAACATTAGTAGAGAGATTGTTAAAATATGTTTCATGTTATTCGATATAAATGATTTCACTTTTTTCAGAAATTCCGTTTTCACTATAGGCTTCTATGCTAAAATAATAAGGTGTATCCCTATCTAAACAACGCATAAAATGTTTATTAGTATCATATACTTGCCACGATTGGTACAATTTATCTTTAGCAATTCCCCAACGAATATTATAGCCTTGAGCACCTTTAACTGGGTTCCATGAAAAAGAAATATCTCTTCGATCTTCCTCACGCTTGATTTTAAATCCTGAAACTTTTTCTGGTTGACTTCCAACTCCTAAGCCAAAAACTCTAAACTCCGACATTGCAAAATTTTCTCCAGGCACTTTTACATTGTTATAACGCACAAATTTTGCCATAGTAGGTTCATCTAAAACTATGTAAGCATTTGGCGTATCTTTTTCGCTGCTACTTCTATCTACAACGGTTTTCCAATCTTTGCCATTCTCAGAAACCTCAATACTAAATTGATGTTTTAATCCGTCTATACGTGTGTATATACCAGATTCATGATCATGAAAATTTAGTTGAAATGCGTGAATAGTTCCTGCATTCTGCATCTCTACTGTTATCCATTGTCTACTATCGTTTGCCTCTGCAACCCAAAATGTTTTTGGATTTTCATCCGTTAAAATTTTAGAAATAATAGCACCATTTTTATTTGTTTCCTTCGGTAGTTCGGTAACTGTCACCTCATCATCATTAGATGTAAACTTCATAACTTGCTTTAACGAGGAAGACACGGTTACATCACCTTTATAAGACAATAACATCCAACCATTATGCTGACCTGCTTTGGTAGGATGATTAGCGCCATAACGCGGATAATCTCCATATTCTGTATTAGAGTACATCAATCCATCAGCATCAAAATAAGTAGGGAACATACATAATCGTCTTTCCCATTGCGCATTAGACGCTAAAGCCATAGTTGCGAAATGCCAATATTGACCATTGGTTTGTTTTACTGTAATACCATGACCTGCTCCATTTGTAAAACCACCTGGTTTAAAACTCATAGGATTATTTTTCATGTAATTGAAAGGACCTAAAGGTGTATCACCAACGTAAACACCATCTGCATATACATTAAACTGAGTTCCTGGTGCTGCATACTGTAAATAGTATTTGCCATTATGCTTTGTCATAGACGCACCTTCCATATAACCTTCTTTTAAGGTTGGATGAAAATTATTTTCTCCAAAACGTTCCCAGCCATGTTTTTCTTCATCTAGGTTGAATAGTTCTTTTTTAACACCTGTTTCTAAAAAACGATCATCTTTATTGAGCGTTTTCACACGAAGAGGATGCACATTAGAAGAGCCCCAAAATAAATATGTTTTACCGTCATCATCGATAAATAATTCCGAATCTTGAATATTATTTGATATTGATGCTGTTGGTGTCCATTTTCCAGATTTTGGATCATCAGTATAAAGAATACTTCCATAACCTGCAGGATCACCTGCAAAATATACTAACGAATCTTTATAATTAAATGCAGTTGGCGCATTACTTCCTTCAAAAAACCATTGTTGTGGTTTTATAAATTCCCAGTTTACTAAATCGGTAGAATGCCAATAGCCAAAAGAACGTGTTACAAACATATAATACGCTCCTTTAAATTCAATAACTGCAGGATCTGCACCAGATCGATACGACTTATTTTTACTAGAATTATAAACCATATATGTATAATCTATATCTAACGGGTTAATATAGGTCTCAAATCCTTTTTTTATTTCTGATTTCTCCTCTGAATTACGATCCTTTTCTGTTGCCTCATTTTTATTTGAGTTACAAGAAAACAAGACCGCAATAGTGAATAAGAAAAATATGTTCTTCATAGTTTATAATTTAATGTCTTCATCAGTTTGAGGATTATAAGATGTGCCTGTGTGTCCTCTTAATCTTTCAAATTGCTTATAACCTCGTTTTACTTGCTCTTCTGGTGCACGCTCAAAATCAGTTGGTGTAACTTTATATTTAGCTTGTAATTCTGCTAACTTTATTCTTAATTCTGCCTCAATAGCATCGTACTTTTCATTATCAATTTGATTATGAATCTCTTTAGGATCTTCTTCTAAATCATATAATTCCCAAGTATCAATATCATCATAAAAATGCATTAGTTTATAGCGCTTTGTACGAATTCCATAATGCTTTTTTACCATATGAAATGCAGGATAATCATAGTAATGGTAATACACGGCATCTCTAAAATCATCGCCTTCAAATTTATTTTCTAACAACGGTCTAAGCGATTGACCTTGCATGTCCGCTGGTATATTTGCTTGCGCATAGTCTAAGAACGTTTCGGCAAAATCTAAATTCTGCGTCATATCTTCAATTATTGTTCCTGGTTTAATAGCATAAGGATACTTTACAACCATAGGCATAGCTAATGATTCTTCGTACATATAACGTTTATCAAACCATCCTTTTTCTCCTAGATAAAAACCTTGATCTGTAGTATAAATTACAATGGTGTTTTCCGCTAAACCATGTTCTTCAAGAAAATCTAAAACCTCACCCACACCTTCATCAACTGAAGCTATGGTAGCTAAATAATCTTGCAGATAACGTTGACCTTTATATTTAGCTAAAGCTGAACCAGATAAATTCGCATCGTGGAAAGCATCATTTTTTTTCTGATACGCTTTGTCCCAAGCTGTTCTTTGTTCTTTTGTCATTCTATTAAAATCCGACTTCCAAGGATTGTGTGCTAACTCTGGGCTTCCTTTCTCTTTGGTCAATTTTAAGTCATGACCTTCATACATATCCTTATAAATCGTTTGTTGTTGTTGCTGTGAGCTAAGCGAACCTTCGTGGGCTGTAAAATAGGTATCTGGTAATTCAAACTCAACATTATCAAATTTATTAGCATGTCTTAAAGCTGGCATCCAATTTCTGTGTGGCGCTTTATGCTGAAGCATTAGCATAAAAGGTTGATCTTTATCTTTAACCGAATTAAGATAGGCAATTCCATCTTGTGTAATTATATCTGTAGCGTAACCTTCTATACGTGTTGTATCTGCAGCCTTTGTTTTTTCATTGATTGCAATAAAATCTGGATTGTAATAATTACCTTGATCTGTTAATATATTCCAATAATCAAAACCTTCTGGTAAGCCATGTAAATGCCATTTCCCTATAACAGCTGTATTATAACCTGCATTTTGTAACAATTTAGGGAATGTTTGTTGGCTACCATCAAATTGATCGCCATTCATTCTAAATCCATTTTGATGGCTAAATTTACCAGTTAAGACTACTGCTCTACTTGGTCCACAAATTGAATTAGTGCAGAAATTATTCTTGAATATCGCACCCTCTGAAGCTATACGATCAATATTGGGCGTTGGTGCTATTTTACTAATAGGATGGCCATAAGCACTAATGGCTTGCTCTGCATGATCATCTGCCATAATAAATACTATATTTGGTCGCTGTGCAGAATTCTCAACTTCATTTAAGTTTACTGATATATCGTTGCCTTTATTTTTACACGATTGAATCGTAAAAAGTAAAACAATGATTATTGACAAAAATCTCATGTTACTTAGTTTTAATAATAGTAGTTTGAACAACATCCTCGTCCATTATCGTTTTCTTGAAAAAGTTAAAAACCTTATCTAAATCTTCGAATGGAATTCTTGAAATTTCATGACGTCCACCTTTCACAATATTGAAGTAATAAGAGGTCTTAAATTCTTTTAATTTCTCCACTACAACTTGAGAACCATCGAGAATAATGTAACCTGCTTTTGTTGGTTTACAAAAATGATGTGGTGCATTACCAAATGGAACCAATTGATCTTCTGTTCCGTGAAAAAGAACTGTAGGAATAGCATTGTCCTCATTTATATAACTAGCATCGACAACGGCACCTGCACATGAAAATACTCCAGCAAAATTAACCTCATTATATTTTTCTTTATCAGCAATAAAATAGTCTTTCATAAACACTGCATTAAGTGCGCCTTCTGCTCCTGCACTGCTACCTCCTGCTATAATTTTAGTTGTATCTATTTGCAGCATTTCTGCATTATCTACCAAGAATTTAGCAGCATCTAAAAAATCTATGGTGGCTTGTTTAAAGGTTTCTAATTTTTCATCTTTGGTGCAATCGCAACCAAAACCTGTCGCTTTATCTTTTCTTAAAAGACGATAATCAATAGATACACCAATGTAATTTTTATGTTTTGCGACATGTTTTACTAACTTACTATCTACAGGATGCGCTCTATGACTACCCTGAAATCCGCCACCATGCATCCAAAGCAACACAGGTAATGAATCCGTTTTTTTTATGTTTTTTGGTGTAAAGACATCCAATTTCAGGGTGTCGTTTCCTTTTATAGAATAGATGTATGTTTCCTTATTTTGTGAGGAAAGACCGAATGTGAAAATTGATAGCATTATAATTAATAGGTTCTTCATTTCTATAAGTTTTATCAAATTACATGCCATTACTTATTTTATTTTTCCTGTTAGATTTTAGTGATTTTACCAGAATTTTTAGTCTATTTTTTCTATTAAAATTCCACTCATAACTGTTTCGCCTTTAATAGGGTTTAACGAAATTGTTAAACCTTCATTATTAGTAATATTTACCTTTGCAGAATGTTCTATGCCGTATTTATCTGCATAATCCTTTGCCATATTAAATTGACTTGCTGTTTTTTTATCATTCAATTTAATATCAAAAATGCGATGCATTACATCTGCTTCTGAATTGTCTGTGTCTGTTGTTAAATTAAAAAGTACTTTAGTTTTATTTTTTAATTCAGGTTCTACAAAATATAAAGTCACTTTATAGGATCCATCAGCCAAGTCTACTTTGTAGGTATTACAATCTAAGAGAACGGTTTGATAGACAGCATCGTTAATGGTGTTAGAAACATTAAAAGGAATTAATTTTCTTTTACATTTTCCTGAATCGGTGACATAACCAAATAAATTTTGAGAATATGATCTGTCACTTATAAAAGTAGTTCCCAACACCTCATCTCTAAAACTAATATGTGTACCAACATTAATAGCTAACTTATCTATAGTATTACTTTTTAAGTTCTTTATAATTTTAGCGTTAAAATCCGTTGAATGTGCTGCGTTTTTTGTCTCAACTTTAACGGTGTTTATTCCATCATTAAAACTTACAGTTGCTTTTGCAATTCCAGATTCAAAATTGATATCTTTAATATAATTGTCATTTACATATAGTTGACCTTTTTCTTGATTAGAAAACACTACAATTTCGTGTGCATCTGTATCTACTAATGTGACATCTTTTAAATAATTAGCCACATGAACATACGGCGTTTCAGTTTTTAAAACTGATTGATACCAATGGTAAATTTCTTTAGGCTCACGATTATATTGCACCAAGCCTTTTTGATTAATATGTGGCTTTGTTTCTCCACGAAATTCTGAACCAAAATCCGCAAAATTCCAAGCCGTCATACCAGAAACAAATTCGCGTTCTTTTACTTGATTTACGTAGCCAGAATGCAGCAATAATTGGTATTCTTGAGAATAATCATATCGAGAAGGATGTGTTGCTGAAACACGCACGTCAGCACCTGGCCCATATTC
Source organism: Winogradskyella sp. 4-2091 (assembly GCF_045765065.1). Lineage (NCBI taxonomy): Bacteria > Pseudomonadati > Bacteroidota > Flavobacteriia > Flavobacteriales > Flavobacteriaceae > Winogradskyella > Winogradskyella sp. 4-2091. The sequence goes on along the minus strand of NZ_JBJKOD010000001.1, from coordinate 369,308 downwards.
TGAAACCAAAAGTGACCGATTAGGAAAGCGTTGATGCTGATCATCTAAAAAAACACCTAGATCCTTTATTTTTTCATGATACCACCCAAAATACAAATTCCAACCCACTAGCATAGACAGGTCTGCTATCTTAGTTTCGTTATAAAGTTCATTAAAATGTAGCGCCATCACAGTGATATGGTTTGGTGCCTCTTTTCTGGTTAAGTCTTCTAACTGTTTTGCAAGATCGTAGGTAAATATTTTACGTGCTTCTTTTTCCTCTTCAGATTCTTTTTTATCAAAAGCTAGGCCTAAAAAGATCTCGTTCATATAACCCATCATTATTACAGATGGATAGTTATAATATTGCTTTATATGCTCTTTTTGCATGTTAATAGATGTAGCAAAGAAAGACTCAGAATTTGTTACTTTATTTACAATAGGAATTTCCGTCCAAACGATTATACCCAATTCATCACATTTATCATAAAGTTCCCTAGCATGTGGATAATGTGCAAAACGAATGACATTAGAACCCATTTCTTTAATGATATTTATATCTTCCTTTTGAAGTGAAAGCGGAACTGCATTTCCATAATTCTCATAATCTTGATGACGATTAACACCTATGAGTTTAATAGGTTTTCCGTTTAAGAAAAATCCTTTTTTGGGATCTACAGAAGCCCAACGAAAACCGATATTTGATGATTTTGAATCTAAAGTTACACCTTCACTATCCTGAAGACTCATTTGTAATTTATATAAATAAGGATTATCTGGCGACCATAGTTTTGGCGTATTCACTACTGGGAGCGTAACCACAAATTTGTTATTAGATTGTGACTTTAATTTTAATTTTTCAGAATGCGTATTTACAATACTACCTTCAGCATCAAACAAGGTAAATTGCACAACAACCTTTTCCTTTTTCTTGCTTAAATTATTTAGAAGCCCTGTAACCTCAACAGTTGCATTCTCCTCAGAAACCTGCGGGTAATTAATATAAAATCCATCCGAAGCAAAATCATCTAAACTAAAATGCTGTTTTGGTAAGGCAATTAGTTCTACATCGCGATATATACCTCCATAAAACGTAAAATCGGCATCTAGAGGTGGAATATCTTCATTATGAGAATTATCTACGGTTACCTCTATTAAATTAACTGTGTTGTATTTAATATATTCAGAAATATTAAAAACAAAAGCTGTGTAACCTCCTCTATGACTTCCAACTTTTTTACCATTTAAAAAGACCGTTGCTTCTTGGTTAACAGCATTAAATTTTAAATAATGAACCTCTTCTTTTTCTGTAGAAGAAATAAAAATTTGCTTTTTGTAGTAACCTAATCCGCGTCTGTAACCAGATGTATCATCAAAGGCATCTAATTGATTCCATGTGTGTGGAATATTAACGGTTTGCCATTCCGTATTGTTTTCAGAATAGTGCCAACCAGAATTTATAGTTATAGATTGAGAAAAACTAAGGCATGTAAAAACCACACCAAGAAACAAACAAAGGGATTTAATATTATTAATTGAGTGTGGCATAGAGCAGCTATTAATCTATAAGGTTAAATGCGTGTTTAAATTTAAAGTCTGAGTGTGGAGCTATGGCAATTTCAAATTCGCCCGTTTCCACACCATATGTCATTTCACTGTTGTAAAATTTTAAATCTTCAACAGTAATAGTAAATGTTATCGTTTTAGTTTGTCCTTTTTTTAAGAAGACTTTTTCGAAGCCTTTTAGCTCTTTAACAGGTCTTGTAACGCTTCCTACTTTATCATGTATATAAAGTTGAACTATTTCATAACCATCAAATTTACCTGTATTTGAAACTTCAATACTGGCTTCAATTGCATTTGAATACGTCAATGTTTCCGAAGATAATTTTAATTCTGAATATTTAAAGCTGGTGTAGCTTAAACCATGCCCAAAAGCAAACAAAGGTGTATTAGCGACATCTATATAATTACTCTTATAATCTGCCTTTGGCCAGTGTTCTGGTATTGGTCTTCCTGTATTTTTCATGTTGTAATAAATTGGAACTTGCCCAACATTCCTAGGAAAAGTAACTGTTAATTTACCTGAAGGATTCACTTTTCCAAATAGCAAATCTGCAGTAGCTGCGCCACCCATTGTCCCTGGAAACCAAATTTCTAGAATAGCATCTACCAGTTCCACTTCTTTAGACAGATTTAATGGACGACCATTCATTAAAACCAAAGTAATTTTTTTAGTAAGATTTGCTTCACGAATTTTCCTAATCAATTTAGGCTGAATTCCAGGTATTTTTAAATCGGTTCTAGAAGCCGCTTCTCCACTCATGTGATGATCTTCACCCATTACTAAAACAATAGCATCTGCTTGTTTAGAAATCTTTATGGCTTCTTCAAATCCAGATTCGTCATCCGTTAAAATATCACATCCTTTTGCGAATAGGATTTGTTCTGGTTTTAAATACGCTGAGAGTCCTTCAAAAATACTTATAGCCTTACCATACCTGTCACCTTTTGCTGCCCAATTACCTAGAATATCTGCTTTATCTTTTACTAAAGGTCCAATAAACGCAATTGTATTTGTGGTATTAGAAAGCGGTAAGGTCTCATTTTTATTTTGTAACAATACCGAAGATGCTGAAGCTATTTCTTGAGCTTTTGCTAAAAATTCTGGTCTGTATTTTGTTGTTGCCTCTCTTTTTTCATCGATATAACGGTATGGATCATCAAACAAACCAAGCTTATATTTTGCCATAAGGATTCTTTTACAAGCATCGTTTATGTAAGTTTCTGACACCTTTCCATCTTCTACTAATTGTTGAAGATGCAAACGATAAACGTCACCTACCATATCCATATCTACACCAGCATTCATTCCTATTTTTGCGGCATCAATACTATCTTTTGCAAAACCATGATTAATCATTTCATTAATCGAAGTATAGTCTGAAACTACAAAACCATCAAACTTCCATTCATCTCTTAGAATATCTCTTAATGTGAATTTATTACCAGATGTTGGCACGCCATTCAACTCGTTGAATGCAGACATAAAAGCTTCTACACCAGCGTTAACAGCGGCTTTAAAAGGCGGTAAATATACATTTCGCAATTCACCCTCACCCATATTTGTAGTATGATAATCTCTACCTGCTTGGGCAGCTCCGTAAGCCACATAATGTTTAGCACAAGCTAAAATAGTATTGTGTTTTGATAAATCATCGCCTTGAAATCCCTTTACATAAGCCTCTGCAATTCTATTATTAAGATATACATCTTCACCTGCTCCTTCGGATATTCTTCCCCAACGTGGTTCTCTAGAAACATCAATCATTGGTGCAAATGTCCAATGAATTCCTTCCGCAGATGCTTCCTCAGCAGCTATACGTGAGCTTTCTTCAATCATTTTTAAATCCCAACTTGCGGACAAGCCTAAATTGATTGGGAAAATTGTACGATGACCATGGATAACGTCATAACCAAACAATAATGGAATACCTAAACGAGATTCTTCAACTGCAATCTTTTGTAAATCACGTGTACCCTTTACAGACATCGCATTTAGCATTGCTCCCATATTGCCTTCCCGAATATATTTTCCATTGTCCGAGCCTACAAATGGACCTGTTTGATCCCAATTTCCGCTATACATTGTGGTTTGACCAATCTTTTCTTGTAGTGTCATTAATTGCATTAATGAATCTACTTTAGCCTCATAATTTTGAGCAAAACTGATCTGAATACAACTTATAACAACAATATATAGAGGTTTTAATTTCATTTTATATTATTTAGTCAGTTGAAATTCTTTCATCATCTTAGTTCTAGAATCTGTACCTACAAACACATGAAATTTTCCTGGTTCTGCAACAAAATCTAAATCTGAATTATAGAACTTTAAGTCTTCTACTGACAATTTAAATGTAACAGATTTAGTTTCTCCTTTTTTAATTTCAATTTTTTGAAAGCCTTTTAATTCTTTTAACGGTCGCGTTACAGAGCCAACCACATCTCTAATGTAGAGTTGCACAACTTCCTTTCCGTCATAATCACCAGAATTTGTCACATCTACTGAAACATCTATGGTGCCATCCATATTTATAGAATTAGTACTAATTTTAAAATTAGAATAATCAAATTTAGTGTAGCTTAATCCGTAACCAAATGGATATAAAGGCTCATTACGCTCATCGATATAGTTACTCTTGAATTTTTCAAATTGACCTTCTTCATTCGATAAAGGTCTTCCTGTATTTTTATGATTGTAAAAAATTGGAATTTGCCCTACACTTCTAGGAAATGTTGCAGTTAATTTACCTGATGGATTTACATAGCCAAATAACACATCTGAAATTGCCAAACCTGCTTCACTCCCAGGAAACCAAACATTAAGAATTGCCGGTACATTTTCATTTTCTTCAACCAATTCTAAAGGTCTACCAGTGAATAAAACTAGAACTACAGGTTTACCTGTTTTTAAAAGTGCATTCAATAAATCTTTCTGAACTTGAGGAATTCCTATTTCTGTTCTACTACTACTTTCTCCACTAAACTCTGCTGATTCTCCAATAGCTGCAATAATGACATCTGCTTTTTTTGCAATACTTAAAGCTTCATCTAAAAGTTGCTTATCTGTTCTACCATCTCTTGGTATATCTTTATTGAACATGGTGGCTCTTTTTTCAAGCTCTAGATCATAATCAATATTACTTCCTTTTGCATAAAGTATATTAGCTGTATTACCAACAATCGTTTTTAAGCCAGACAGGAACGGATTAGATTTTTCTTGTTGTGTCGCTACACTCCAAGTACCTGCCATATTTACTGCATTATTTGCTAATGGTCCGATTAGTGCAATCGTTCCCTCTTTTTTTAACGGCAAAAGATTATTCTCATTTTTAAGTAACACCATAGATTCTGCACCTACTTTTCTAGCAAAAGCTCTATTTTCGGTTGTAAACACCTCCTTTTTTGCTCTTTCTGAATCACAATACTTGTATGGATCTTCAAACAATCCTAGCTCATATTTAGCGGTTAACATACGTTTTACAGCAGTATCAATTTCTACCATAGATACCAATCCTTTATTATAAGCACCTTTTAAAGATTTTATAAAGGCGGCTGAAGCAACTCGCGAATCGCCAGCCATATCCATGTCTATACCTGCGTTTAGTGCTTGAGAAACAACTTGTTCTTCGCTACCCATACCGTGAGCCATCATCTCATAAATACCAGTATAATCGGTAACAACAAATCCATTAAATCCCCAATCATCTCTTAATAATTCTGTTAATAACCATTTATTTCCTGTTGCTGGCACACCGTCAATTTCATTAAAAGATGCCATAACTGAACCAACACCAGCATCTACTGCTGCTTTATAAGGCTCTAAATATTCGTTATACATTCTTATTTTACTCATATCAACCGTATTATAATCTCGGCCAGCTTCTGACGCGCCATATAACGCAAAATGCTTTACACATGACATTAGCGTGTTATTTTTGCTTAAATCATCTTGCTGATATCCTTTTACCATAGCTTCAGCAATTCTACTTCCTAGGTAAGGATCTTCACCGTTGCCTTCTGAGACTCTTCCCCAACGTGGATCGCGAGAAATATCTACCATAGGAGAGAATGTCCAATTAATACCATCTGCACTAGCTTCAGTTGCTGCCATGCGAGCTGTTTTTTCAATTAATTCTAAATCCCAAGAAGAAGACAAACCTAAGGGAATAGGAAATGTTGTTTCATAACCATGTATAACATCCATACCAAATAGTAATGGAATTTTCAGTCTACTTTCCTCAACAGCAATTTTTTGAACTGCTTTTATTTTTTCAACAGATTTAATATTAAACATACCACCAACTAAACCGTCTTTTATCTTTTTACCTACGTTAGAACTTGTTCCCTGACCAGTTGTAATATCTCCAGATACAGGTAAATTTAGTTGACCTATTTTCTCTTCAAAAGTCATAAGGGCTAAAATAGAATCTACTTGAGCTGCATATGGATTTTTATCTACCGAAGAGGACTGCGCAGAATTAGTTTCAGTTTTACAACTTGTAAAAATCAACGTAATAATTGCAAGAATTACGAATTTTGAAGTCAATTGATTTGTCATTTTAATTTATTTAGAATTTGAAAAAAGCCATGTTAATAATTCTGGTTCGGCAAAAGCAGGATCCCAACTGTTATGATTTGCAAAATCGTAGATGGTCAATTTAGGAAATCCGCCTGCACTCAGTATTGCAGACGCCATACTTAGAGATAATTTAGGATCAACAACATCGTCTTTAGCACCATGAATTATCCATAAAGGTACATCTGTTGCATAGGATACTGCGGATTCTGGATCACCACCTCCACAAATAGGAATTGCTGCTGCAAACATTTTGGGTTTGCGATATAAAATTTCAAAAGTTCCCATGCCACCCATTGACAAACCCATTACATAAACTTGGTCTGTTTTTACAAATGGTTGGCTTACCATGTTATCCATTAAATCCATTACTAAAGCCATCGCTGTAGTAGGATTATCATTGTATTTATATTTGAAAGTAATTGGTTTTGTAGTACGATCAGCTTCGAGTTTAGACCAATAATCACCTTTAGCACATTGAGGAAATATTATAATTGCAGGTAATGAATCTCTAGTGGTTTCATTTAAAAATAAACTACTACCATGCACAAGTTGGTTTTTATTATTATCCCCTCTCTCACCTGCACCATGAAGAAATAACACCAAAGGATATGTTTTTGATTCATCAAAGTTTTCAGGTAAAAGCATTCTATAATTTAAAGTATCTGAATCTACAACATGCGCTTCATAAGAAAATAGATCTTTAGATGATTTTCCTTCTTGTGCGTTTAACGAACAAAATGAAGTAAATAATACCAATGAAAAAAAAGAAATAAAATGTTTCATATATATGTTATTAATAATTATACCCAAGTGTTGTTAAACCATTTTGCACATCTGCATTCTGCATAAACAAATCCCATAATAAACCAGTTCTGTAGTTTTCTATCATAATAATTTGCGGACCTTGATCTATGGCTAAATAACGTTCTGTTACCCAGTCATTAGACTCAGGACTAAATGCATCATAAAAGCCTGCTGCACCTAATAAAATAGCCTTCTTTGAATAAAAATAATGCATTGCTGCTAATGATTCTTCTGGTGTATATGGAATTGAACTTATTGCTGCTGTTGGAGAAATCACACCTATATCATGTTGAGGATCGTGCGCTAAGTAGCCTGTTGAGCCATCTGTATTTCTTGAATAACTTGCTGTTAAACCCCAACACTCCTCACCATAATCTTCAAAATCATTTGGATTGTTAACACAGTATTGATAATTAATTTTGGTATGATTCACATTTAAATCCCAGTAATTCGCATATTGATCTGTTAAGTTTTCGGGATTTAAGCCTAAGTGCGAATAATGTGCCCAAAATAAGGGACCAGTTCCAGAACCTGCATGGTCTAGAATTAATGGTATATTGTATTGACTAGAAGATGTCACAATATTACCGTTACTTGCCCATCCTTGATGATACACTTCCGTCGGTATTGTATAATCTGGTGAAGCAGCTCCCAATACAAATGCAATAAGCGTTTCATTATAACCTTTTAATTCTAAATTAATTGAAAATCCATTAGTAGGACTCCAATGCCAGTATAATGCATTCTGGTTTTGAGTGTACCAATCCCATTCTACACCTTTCCATAATGTGTCTGCCTGAGTTGCCAATGCTGCCTCCTCCGCAGAACCATCTTTAAAATATTCTTTTACACAAATTAAACCTTGTGCAAAAAGTGCTGTTTCTACTAAATCGCCACCGTTATCTTGATCACTAAAAGGAATTACGTTACCTGTATTACCATCAATCCAATGCGACCAAGCTCCATGGAAACGATCTGCATTTTCAAAAAAGTTTAAAATTTGATCTAATCTGTTAAAACCCTCTTCTCTTGAAATATATCCTCTTTCAATACCAACTAGTATTGCCATCAGCCCAAAGCCACTACCTCCTGTTGTGACAACATTTTGACTGTTTGAAGGATCATTAGGATGATAACGCTCTTTTGCTGCACCAGAATTACTTTCTGCAAAATCCCAAAAATATTTAAACGTTAATTCTTGAGTTAAATCCATTATTTCCTCGTCAGTTAATGTTTCAACAATTGGATCATCATCACTAGGATCGTAAGGTTCTTGCCAACCTGGTCCATCATCTGAACCACAATTGAACAAAAGGACTACAATAATTAATAAACTATATTTTTTCATATTTAATCTCTTATAGTGTAAGTAAAGCCTAGTTTATCTAAGCCTGCTTTGACATCTGTATTGCTCATAAACAAATTCCACAATAAGCCAGTTCTATAATTCTCTATCATTACCGGAATTGGCCCTTGATCTATTGCTAAGTACCTTGGTTTGCTCCATTTGTCATGCAAGCTAAAGGCATCATAAGGTCCATACTTGCCAATTAAAGAATCTTGTTCTTTATATAGATATTTTAGCATTTGCATACTCTCTTTTGGTGTATATGGAAATGAAGAAAGTGCTGCTGTTGGCGAGATAACGCCTAAATCTGCTCCTGGTCTATGACCCGAATACCCCTTTATTGAATAGCTCGATGTTAGTCCCCAAAGATTTTCGCCGTAACCTCTATATTCTTTAGGATTTTCTACCGCATATTTATAATGAATTTTAGCATGGTTTTGAGTGAGCTCCCAATAATCTGCATATTGATCTGAAAGCCCATTGGGATCTAATCCTAAGTATGAATAGTGTGCCCAGAAAAGGGGTCCTATTTGTGCCTCGTTATGTTCAAAATAATCTAAAACCAAAGGTAAATTATACATTGAATCTTTAGAAATAATATTTCCGTTACGTGCCCAACCTTTATCGTATACAGATTTTTTAATTGAATGTGTAGGAGAAGCAGCTGCGAGTACATACATTATTAAACATTCATTATAACCACCAACTGGAAAATTCATTTCCCATTCATATTCAGGCGACCAATGCCAATATAAAACATCTTCTCCATTTTTTGTATACCAATCCCATTCAACTGTTTTCCATAATTTATCTATTTTATCTCTAAGTTCTAATTCTTCAGGATTGGTTCCTTTAAAATATTCAGAAACGGTAAGTAATCCTTGGATCAGAAAAGCTGTTTCAACTAAATCTCCACCGTTATCCTTTTTTCCGAAAGGGTAAACTTTACCTGTTTCTCCATTGATCCAATGTGGCCAAGCACCATGAAAACGATCGGCTTTAGCTAAAAAACTTACTATTTTATGATACCTACTTATAGCTTGTTCTTTAGTTATCCAACCCCTTTCTACACCAACCAATATAGCCATTAGTCCAAATCCACTTCCACCTGTTGTTACTGTATTTTTTGGAGATGATGGATACTTATCGTCCATATGAATACGCTCTCTGGCCAAACCTGAGTTAGGCTCTGCACCTTCCCAAAAATAGTTGAATGTTTGATGTTGAACTTTATCTAGAAGCTCTTCATTAAAAGACTCACTTTCTTCTTGTATAGCTTCACTTAATTCTTTGGTGGTATTGGTATTACTACAAGAAAATATGAGTAATAGCCCAGTTATCAAAATCACAAAATGTATATGTTTTGATTTTTTCATTTACTAAAATTTAGATAAACTTTAGCTGCATTTATCATAGACAAATACAGCTAAAGGTATAAAGACTAATTCAAACAAAATATCTTATTTAAAGACAATACTATTATAGCATTGAAAGTATTTCTGTGTGAGAAAGTGCTTTTTTAAATATTCTTAAATCATCCATTGCACTCTCATCGGAATTATGATTCCATCCTGTAAATCTTGGTGCTCCAGACATTATAGATAACACATCACAATCCGTCCAATCTATACCTGAGAATTCGCCTTGTTTTACCACAACACCATCAATATATACAACACATTCTGTAGCTGATATTGTAAACGCGACTTGATGCCATTGGTTACTTGTAGGATCAATATCTGCGTCTGCACCACCATCAAACCAAGAATCGGCTGTGCCGTTACCTGCATTTAATTTTATTCTTTGTAATCCACCTGCATTTTCTCGGAATAACCTAAAACCACTAGATCTATTGTTTTGAGCATCTGGATTATCCGCATCTGGTGGACCTATTACTAAAATACCTGCTCTATCTGGCGTTTCATTTACTTTGTATCTAAACACTGCAGAAAACTCTTCGTTTAGTAAGCCAGCTGTTGGGAAAGTTAAATACGAATCAGTTGCACCTAAATAAGCATTATTTCCTTCATAAGCATCACTAGATCCTGTATAAGAAGGGTTTCCTACTTCTGTACAATCTTCATCACTGTAACTATCGGTATAACTACCATTAAACCCTAGTTTAAAAATTTCGTCACTTTGCGCAATCATTCCAACAATTTCATCTTGTGATAAAGCGATATTGAATAATCTTAAATCATCCATATAACCACTATCAGATTCATGTCCCCAACCTGAAAACCTTGGAGCACCAGACATTATAGATAGCACATCACAACCAGTCCAATCAACTCCACCATCTAATGTGCCTTGCTTTACGACTTCTCCATTGATATAAACAACCGCTTCAGATTCTGAAATAGTAAATGCAATGTGTACCCACTCATCTGTTGTTGGGTCTACATCTGCATCAGTACCTCCATCAAACCAAGAATCTGCAGTACCATTACCTACATTAAGCTTAAAACGTTGCATGCCTCCTGCATTTTCTCTAAATAATCTAAATCCACTTGTTCTGTTATTTTGGGCATCAGGATTTGCATCATCTGGTGGCCCAATAACTAAGACACCTGCACGGTCTGGATCTGCATTAACTTTGGTCCAAAATGAAGCACTAAATTGATTTCCTAACAATCCACTTGTCGGGAATGTTAAATAAGAATCTGTAGCACCAGCATAAGCACCTGAACCCACACGAGCTTCTGGAGCAAAACTTGGCATACCAACCTCTGTAGCATCCGTAACTGTTACCAATTCAGTATAACTACCATCAAAATTCATGTAAAATGTTTCTCCACTAAAAAGTGGTGTATAAGGTGGTTCTTTACTAAAATTTGACGTTGCTATAGTTTCATTCCCTACTATATCTACAGCAGTAACTTGTAATACGTGTTCACCAGTTGTAATGTTATCGTAAACAAATTCACTATTAAAAATTCTATAGTCTAAAAATGAATCGAAAGCTGCAATAACTTGTCCATCTAGACTTACAGAAACTGACATAATTTCAATGTCATCTTCTACTCTGAACTCTATTGCTGTTGAAGTCACTGGTTCTGGCACTTGTATCTCAAAACCTTCACTTGGTTTTACAATAGAAATAACTGGTGCTCCAACATCGTTACCTGGATCTACCGCTGTGATTGGATCAATCCCTTCGTAACAAGAACCTAACATTAGCAAAGCCGTTAATGCAAATATGTATGTTTTTATATTTTTCATTTTCTTATTTTTTAATTGTTATTAAGTGGTAACAAATCCAATTGATTCTGCGGATAAGGTAAAAGCTCTTTATCTGCGGTAAAAGTTCTGCCATCGTAGCTTAATTCGTCATATTTATTTAATCGAATCATATCAAAATAACGAACACCCCATTCCATACCAAGTTCAGCAAATTTTTCATCCATAACTTGGTCATTTGTTACACCAGTAAGTGAAGGCATTCCGACTCTTCCTCTTACCATATTAACAGCTTGATCTGCTGTCATCGCAGAACTAGTAGCTCCTTGTGTCAGTGCTTCTGCATGCATTAATAATATTTCTGCATATCTAATTACAATGAAATTCTTACTTGAGCCATAACTATTTCTACCAGGTGTTAATTGGTTTGATGGTAAATAGTGTTTACCACTACCAAACATAGCCCTAGGATAATCGTTAAATATATCGCCATCTAATGTTGTATTAGAAATATAGCTAGGTAAGGTAGCATAATTAGGATCTAACATTAATTCATCCATTCCTCTTGGTGTAAAATTCACACTAGTTACTAACCTTGTTTGATCACCTCTATCAATCATAAACTTGATATACTTTAAACTTGGCTCATAAAAACCCCATCCTCCAGAAGCTGTTGAGACTGCAGGTGTCCAACTAGAAGGTCCAAATGGCGCATATAAGTGATTGTTTGTAGCTCCTGATTCTGTATTGTAATCTGAGAATTGAAGCTCAAAAAGGTTTTCATTACTTCTTTCGCCAGGCTTTTTAAACAACTCGTAAAAATCTGGATATAAATTAAACTTATCTGAACTTATAATTTCGCTAGTTGCATCTGCTACACCTTGGTAATTCTCTAATTCTAAATTTGCTAAAGCTTTAATTGCTAATGCCGTATATTTAGTTACGCCTGCAGAGACATCTTCTCTTTCATTAGGTCTTTGATTTGGCAAAAACGGAATTGCTTCATCCATTAAATCCGATATATATTGCATTACCTCAGCTTTAGTTTTTACTCCATTCTCTAATTCTGATGTAATATCAGATGAGTTAATGATAAAAATATCTCCCCATAATCTTGACATTTGAAAATGTGTAAATCCACTTAACACTTTACACTCTGCCATATATTGGTCTGCTTTATCAACGTAATCTCCTATAGCAAAATCTTTATAATTTTGAATTGTTTCTCGTGAACTAACAATTCTTACTATGTCTCCATAAAAGTTTTCCCATATTTGGTTGTACATCCAAAATCCATTGTCGTATACAAATAGATCTGTATCTGCAAACTGCGGCTGATCTCCTAATCCACCTGCGTTTACATCATCACCTCTCACACCTATTAATAAAGGATCTTCCCATCCTCTAGAATAAACTGCTGAATATGCACCAATAAGTGGAAGAATCATATCTTCTGAAATGGTTAAATCTAAATCATCTGCAGCCAGTTGTCCGTCGTTTTCTTCTAATTTATCTGTACAAGCAAAGAATGCTGTAAAGACCGCCAACATTAAAGCCAGCTGTTTTGTTACTTGTTTTAAATTTTTCATGTTTAGCTTTTTTTATTATATTTTAATGTTAACTCCTAAAGTATAAACCGCTGGTACTGGGTAGGTTTGACGATCTACTCCATTTGCCACTTCAGGATTAAAACCATTATAATCAAAAATTGTAATTGGTCGTTCAGCAGTAAGAGTTACCTTAACATCTGGCGAAAATTTCCCTTTAAAACTGCTTGAGGGAATTCTATAACCTAATTGTATGTTTTGAACTCTGAAATAAGCGCCATCTTCAACAAAGAAGCTACTCATTTTTTGATTCCAAGCCTTTCTGCGACCTTCTGATGATGGGAATGAATTCGTAGTTCCTTCACCATGCCATCTGTTAATTGCGAATTCTGCATCAACATTTGTATCATTAGTAAAGATAACTTCACCTCTTTTTCTATTTAGAATACTATTTCCTGTTTGACCAGAAATAGCAACAGAAAAATCAAAGTTTTTGTAAGCTACATTAATGTTACCACCATAATTAAACGTTGGTAAATATGAACCTAAAACAACTCTATCATCTGCATCAATTTTTCCGTCATTATTTTGATCTTTATAGATAAAATCCCCTGGAACTAATTCGTTGTTATTTTCCGTTAATTCGTACTGTGCTGTAGCACTAGATGCAATTTGCTCATCATTTTGATATACACCAGCTACTTCCCAACCAAAGAAGGCATTGACAGGTTCACCTACAATAAGCCTTTGACGAAATTCTGCACTTCCGGTATCAAAATATCCTTGCTCGCTATTTATCTGAGTAACTTCGTTTTTTAAAGTTGCAATATTTCCACCAATAGAAAAACTCCAATTATCATTTATGGTTTGACTCCAATTAGCAGCTATTTCTAAACCTTGGTTTCTCATTTCGCCAATGTTATCATTTACCACTTCTGCTGTTATAGGCACTTCTCGTGGTAAAACTAGATTTTCCGTATCTCTGATGTAATAATCTAATTCTAAACTTAATTTATTATCAAATAAACGTGAGCTAATACCAAAATTCATTTCTTCCAAGATTTCTCTTCGTAAGTTTTGAAACGTATTTGTCGTTAAAATTCCATTTGTAGGTATATCTCCTATATCGGTTACTACTTGTGATACCGTTCTAGTACCTGTACTTCCACCTAATGATCCGTTAGCTAATTTTCCCCAAGAAGCTCTTAATTTTAAAAAATTAAAAAGGTTGTTCTCTTCAAAGAAATCTTCTTTAGATATTACCCAACCTAGACCTACTGATGGTGTTGTTTCCCATAACTTCTTTGGGAATCTACCATCACCTTCATGTCTAAGTGTAGCATTTAATAAATACTTATCCTTGTAACTATATTCTAACCTACCAAAAAGCGCAAATGAATAAAACCTATCACCTATTTCATTAACTTGATTACTGAAGGTTGTAGGATCTGCAAAATTTAAATACCATGAGCTCTCAAGACCAATTCCTTGAACATCATTACCTGTTGCCGAAAACGTATTGAATTGATCATCGCGATATGAAGTACCGGCAATTACGGTTACATTATGATTGCCAAAACTATCTTTAAACGTCAATGTATTATCCCATAATTGATTAGAAAATTTTAATTCAGCTCGTCTTATAGAAGACGTCTCACGCTGTGAATTTTCTGATATAAAAAATGGTAATCTTACATTTCGCTCAGAAACTGTAGAATAATCATGGCTATAAGCTGTTTTAAACTTTAGTTTATCTGTGATTATATCTACTTCTAAGAACATACTTGCTAAAACTTTTCTGGTTTTAACCTGATTATCATTAAAAGTCATTGCAGGAAACGGATTTTGAGATCCACGATAACCTAATGCTGTTGCATCTGAAAAAGCAATTGGATCTGCTTCAGTATTTACATAATCATAAACTGGTAATATTGGCACCGCAAAATACGCCTGAAACCATGCACCATTTTCAGGATTGTACTGTGTAGCATTACTAAAAATAGCATTTGTACCTACAGTAATACGATCAGAAAGTTTTATCTCTACATTAGATTGAATATTGAAACGTTCGTATTCATTTTTCATATCTAATATTCCATCTTGTGAAAAATAGTTAGCATTAACACCGTAAGTTGTATTTTCCGTTCCACCTGTTACACCAATTCCATGACTAGTAATTGGAGCCACACGCAATACTTCTTTATACCAGTCTGTGTTGACGTCTGGAATATTAGGGTTTACTCTACTTCTTCCATAACGTTGAATGGCATTTTCTACAAACTCAATATCTGCTTGTGATCCTGACTCATAAGCCATAGTAACAAATTGCTCTGCGTTAGCCATTTTGACAACGTTCTGAGCATTTTGAAACCCTGAATAACCTGTGTAAGTAAATACAGGTTTTTGTTCTAATTTACCATTTTTTGTTTCAACGATAATAACACCATTTACACCTCTTTGTCCAAAAATAGCAATAGACGAAGCATCTTTTAAAACAGAGATGGTTTCAATTTGACTTGAATCTAGAAAATCAATGTTGTCATAAAACATACCATCCACAACATATAATGGATTATTACCTGCTAAATAAGAGTTTACACCTCTTACTCTCACATTTGGTGATCCTCCTGGAGAACCACTGCTTGTAATTTGAACACCTGCAACCTTACCTTGTAAAGATTGCATTACGTTACTGTTAGGTGTTTTTTCAATGTCATCAGACTTCACTGTAGTAATTGCACCTGTTAAATCTTCTTTTTTCTGAGTACCATAACCTATTACAACGACTTCATTTAATGAAGCTACGTCATCTTTTAGAATAATTGTTAGCTCTGTTTGGTTCTCAATTACTATTACTTGAGTCTCTAAGCCAATGTAGCTAAACTCAACGCGTTCTCCTGAAGTTACTTTAATAGTAAATTTACCATCAAAATCTGTTGTAGTACCTCTACTTGTTCCTTGTACTAGGACATTTGCTCCTGGCAAAGGCATCCCATCACTTTCGGTTGTTACAATTCCGCTAATCTCAATCTGCTGAGCGAAAGCACAAATTGAAAAAAACAGCATTAACAATAAACTGAATTTTGTTTTCATAGAAATTAATAAATATTAGAGTTGATTATTTAGTTGTTGTATTTGTCTAAATTATAACCTAATGTTAAATACTGTTAACATCTATTTACATTTTAAATACGTCACTCATTTTATTTTTAGTCATTTTAGAGAAATATCCTAGATTGACGTACTCTAAAGCTACTAAAAAAACGTTGTAGATACACGTTATTTAACAGAATGACGTAGTAATGACGTAGTGAATAATTACTTAATTGATAAAATAGAGTGTTGATTATTTAATATTCAATAAATAATCCACTATAGAAGTATCATTTTCTAAATTTAATTTCTTTTTAAGTCTATAACGATGTGTTTCTACACCTCTCACAGAGATGTTTAATAAAGGTGCAATCTCCTTAGAGGATAAATTCATTTTGATGTATGCACAAATTTTTAAATCCTTTGGTGTTAATTTTGGGTTTTGTTGCTTTAACTTCACAAAAAACTCATCGTGCACTTGATTAAAATTGTACTCAAAAACTTCCCATTCGTCTTTTAACACAATAGAATTATCCACGCGTTTTAAAAGTTTTTTATAGGCGTAGTAATTTTGAAAGCCATCTTTATTAATCATTAATTCCTTTTTGATTTCTTGCAAGGACTCATTCTTTTTAACTAAAGCCATAGCATTATTTGCTAATTGTTTACTTTTTAGCTTTATATCATTTTGAAGGGCATCGTTTTTTAATTGCACAATTCGTTTTTCATTCTCCAGTGTTTTCTCCCTCAATAATTTTTGTTGTTCTTTTTGATATTTAATTTTAATAAGTCGCTGTTGCCTTAATACTTTTCTCTTCTGTACATAGAAGAAGCCAATAATTGCAAGTGCAAAAATTAAGATATAGAGTAAAATTCCTAATGCACCTCTATACCAAGGTGGTTTTATTTCGAATTCAAAGCTTTGTATTGGCGAAACATTTCCAAAGTCGTTATTTGCTACGAACTTGATTTTATAATCACCTTCTATTAAATTAGTAAGCTCAATGGTATTGTTATCAACTCTATACCAATTATCTTCATTATTAGACAAGTTATATTCAAAATAATGATTATTAGATTTTGGTGATGTGAGTTCTAATTCTAAATTTTCTCCGTACTCTAATGTGATAGATTCATTATCAGACGGAAGAACTATTGATTTTTTATTTATTGAAATAGATTGAATTTTAGGTTTCACTAATTCGAGATTCTTTTTAAAACTATTCTCCATCATCATGAAACCATTCACCAAATTAAGGCCATAAATGGAATCTTCAATTTTAGAAACATTCTCATAACCGACTACATAACGATTTTTAATTCTTCGGTTGCCAAACGTTATACTATCCGTATTATTATTTAATGTTTTTAAGCTAATAACACCTTCTTTATTTATAAGCGCTATTTGATTGGTATCTTCTTCAGAAATTATATAGCTTTCTTTCCCAAATTTTTCATTAAGCAAATTGTACGGAATAATGGAGTCAATAATTGGCTCATATTTTTGCCAACCATCATTTGTTTTAAAACTTATATTGTTCTTTATATTATAAACCCTTAGATTAAAATCTGAAACTATTCCTTTATTACTATATGATTTAACACTAGAAATTGAATCATAATTTGCATCAAATTTAATTCTATACAACCCTTTGTAAGCATGTGCGACCCAAGCTGTATTAGGATTTTCAAAAACTAGAAAACGAGATGGAATTGTGGTTTTACCTAAATGTTTTACAATCCATTTATCATTGTTTTTTTTAAACTTTACAAGGCCTGTATAAGTTCCTTGAATGTAGGTATGACTACTTTCTGGAACTTTTTTAATTGTCCAACCTCCTGTAAAATCCGAAATTAAGGTTAATTGATCGCCATCTACAATAAATGTTCCTTCATTGTGCCCACAAAATAATTGATCTTCAATAATTTTTAAATCCCAAACTTGACCCTGAGATCCTTCAATAAATTGTAGGCTTTCATTTTCATCTAACCTAAAGAGTCCTGTATTACTTCCTATGTAAATAGATCCTTTATACCGCAATACATCATACACAGCACCAAGTTTTCCTGATTGATCATTATAAAAATAATGCTGACTATCTAAGTCAATTTTTGAAATCCCATTATCTAAACCTAACCATAAGTTATTGGATGCATCTATAAATTGGCCTAAAACCGTATTATTTAACAGCCCATTCTCCTTACTAACATGAGATTTAAATTTCCCTTGAGAATCTGTAATTATCACGCCATCTTTAATGGTCCCAAATACCATTTCTCCATTAGTTAACTGTGCAAATTTATTGAGCTGATGCTGTTTTATTTCTTTATCAATCTCAAAACCAGCCGGCTTTAATTCATTATTATACAAATAATAACTACCTTTTAGTGAAGTCAAGACCAGTAATCCATCTTTAAATTTAGTTAGTGACACTATTTTAGTATCGGCTAATTGTTCATCAAAATAAAAAGGTTTTAATTCATCACTTTCTAAAGAAAAAATACCTTTATTTAAAGTACAAACGTACAGTTTATCATCTACAACATTGCAAGAAATTATAGCAGACATAGGCCTTAATTGAACTACTTTCTTAAAATCATAGATATAAATATTTAGAAAAGACCTAAAGATAATTTTGTCTTTAATTTTTACAATTTGCCAAATTTCTTCATTTGGTGAAATAAGGTCTATAATATCATCACTAAGGGAGTTGTAATTTAAAATCCCAAATTCATCTTTTTTCCAATAGCCAAACTCCTCATAGGATCCTGTAAATATGAGATCGTTATGTGCAAAAACTGAACGTACAGTTGTTTTATTTGGTAATTGATAAAACTTCCAGTTTAAGGCATCATAAACCAAAAGCCCATTATTATTTGCGACATAAACATAGCCATCCTCAGAACGTGTAATATCCCAGTTTTGATTAGCGGCTTTATATTCTGCTAAACTATAATTTTGAATTTGAGGTGAAAACTGAGCATTCGCTTTAAAAAAAAATAAACAAGAGATAAGAAGACTTATATATGTAAAACGTTTAATCATTTTTTTTGCGATGACTCATTTGTATTGAAAACGATTTAAAAGTAATAATTATAAACTAAGAATATATGCTTTGAACAAAAAATGGTAATTGTAAAACGTTTTCTCCAATAGATCAAACCTGTAATTTATTGATTCATATTAATTTAAATTCCAGATTAATGGTAAGATGAAATAAACAAATAATGTGAGGATAACAATTGAAATTAAATTCATCCAAATTCCTTTTCTTACCATATCACTAATTTTTAAATAACCAGAACCAAATACAACCGCGTTTGGTGGTGTTGCAACGGGCAGCATAAAAGCACAAGATGCTGCTACTGTAGCACTAACTAATAAGATATAGGGATGAATATCTAGAATAACTGCTAATGATACTAATACTGGTAATAACATCGCGGTTGTTGCCATATTAGATGTGATTTCCGTGAGAAAATTTACCGATGAAATTAAAACAATTAATACTACAAATACAGAAACACCTATTAAGGTCGTCAATTGATTTCCTATCCAAGCAGCTAAACCAGATGACTCAAAACCACTAGCTAATGCCATACCTCCACCAAAAAGCAGAAGAATTCCCCAAGGCAATTTAACAGCATCTTCCCAATTTACTAATGCTGAGTTTTTCAATTTACTCGGAATTAAAAACAAAACCATAGATGCGATCATTCCAATAATTGTATCATCAATTGCAGGTAACCACTTTACCAATAAGAAAGATCTAGCGATCCAAGCAATAGCAGTAATTGAAAAAATAATTAATACAGCCTTTTCTTCGTAGGTCATTTTTCCTAATGCTGCCAATTGCTTATCTATTTCTTGTTTTCCTCCAGGAAACTCTTTTTGTTTAAATTTAAATGCAATTCGAGTTAAATAAAACCAGCATATAATTAAAAGTATTATGCTGATAGGAAAACCAAAAGCAAACCATTGAGAAAATGTAATTTCGGTATTATATGTATTTTCTACAACACCTGCCAATACTAAATTAGGAGGTGTGCCAATTAATGTTGCCATACCACCAATTGACGCACTGTATGCAATTGCCAACATTAATGCCTTCCCAAAAATTAAATTCTCGTTTTCTTTAGTTTCTGGGTTATCCTGAAGGTGCAAAACTATAGCAATACCTACTGGCAAAATCATTACAGCCGTAGCTGTATTAGAAATCCACATTGACAATAGGGCAGTTGCCACCATAAAACCTAAAATAATTCTACTAATATTAGTACCAACTACTTTGATAATGTTTAGAGCAATTCGTTTATGTAAATTCCATTTCTCTATAGCTATTGCCAAAATAAAACCTCCTACAAATAAAAAAATATACTTATGTCCATAAGAAGCCGTTGTTTCACTTAAAGACAATCCGCCAGACAAAGGAAACAACACAATGGGTAGTAATGCAGTTGCAGGTATAGCTATAGCCTCTGTTATCCACCAGATTGCAATCCAAATCGTTGATGCCAAAACCGCATTTGCTGTAGCATCTAACCCTTCCGGATTAAAAAACAATTTGATGAAAATGAAAGCAATTGGACCTAAGAATAATCCTATTTTTTTCTTTGATAAACTCATTTATAAGAATTATATAAGTACTAAAATATTAAGATAATTTTTCAATAGAGAAATATGTTGTTGAAAACTAAAAATTATAAAAACGACTCTATTTCAATACAATTAGAAAAACAATAGGTACATATTAATTGAATATTCAAAATAAATACTGATATGTAAGGTATTGCTTATTTTTCTAATAAGTAGATTTAACCATCAATTAATAACTTCTAAAAAAAGGCATACAACAAAAAATTATTGTCATTTTTCTTACATATTGAATCAAATTAGAAAGAAATTCCGCCTACAATTTTACATTTTATCGGAAAAACTTGCATTTAATCGGATTTTTATATTTATTTGTACCATCAAATAACAGAAAAATGAAACCTCAATTCTCGACAAGCCTTAAAATTGCCATATTATTTTTTGGCTTTTGCACTTATTCCAATGCTCAGGTAGGTATAGGAACTACAACACCTAATCCTTCTTCAATCTTGGATATAGAATCAAATTCACAAGGTATTCTAATTCCCAGAGTAGAGTTAACTAGCACAAACGATACCACAACCATTACTGGTGGTAATGTTGAAAGTCTATTAATTTACAATACACAACTGATCAGTGATGTTCAGCCTGGATACTACTATTGGGATAATAGTGTATGGGTTCGCGTCGCAGCTGGCTCTAATGCCGATAATCAAAAAGTATCTAACTTTAGTGTTATAGGAGCTAATCTAAGCATTACGCTAGAAAATGGTAATACGGCAACGGTACCTATAAGCGATATAACGACAGGATCAGATACCAATATTGCAAATTCTAATCTAATATTAGATGCCAACAGAACACTTACGACCGGTAATTACGAACTAAATATAGATTCTAATACATTAGTTATTGAAGGTAATGAAAATGAAGTTGGTATTGGTACTAACAATCCAACTGCAAAATTAGATGTTAATGGAGCAGCCAGAATTAGATCTGTAAATAATGGTGCTGACTCTGATAATATATTAACTAGAGACTCAAATGGTAATATCCGCAGAAGAACAGCAGCAGAAATCGTAGCTGCAGGTGGCGGAAGTGATGATAATATATATTCCACAAGTGGCACAATTACAAGTACTCGTAATATAACACAAAACAATTACGATGTAAATTTTGATGCCAACACTTTATTTATTGATGGTAGCTCAGATAACGTAGGTATTGGCACTAGCAATCCTAATATAGATCTAGCCATTGGTGATACTGATACAGGTTTACAACAACAAGGAGATGGAATTTTAGCCATTTACTCAAATAATAATGAAAGAGTAAGAATTAACAATAACGGTTATGTTGGTATTGGAACCACTACTCCCGCTGAACGACTTCATGTTAATGGGAATAGTAGATTAGGAACAAATGTTTCTCGCGATGGAGACTTTAGACTAAACGAAATGGGTACTGGTAACAGAAACTCTAGAATACAATTTCACTCAGATGCGGACGCTTCTAATGATGCCGAAATTATTAGAAATAATGGCGTAGATGGTAGCCTAATTATCGATAACGAAGGGAACGGAATAATGTATCTACGTAATCGTGGATCCGGACAAGTAAGGTTAGGTACAAATAACACGGATGATTTCTTTATCGAAGATGGAGGTAATATTGGTATTGGTATAAGTAATCCAACTGCTAAATTAGATGTTAGTGGTACTGCTAGAATTAGAACCGTTAATAACGGAGAAGACAGTGATTACATCTTAACAAGAGATTCTAGCGGAAATATTCGTCGTAGAACAGCTGCGCAAATTGTGGCTGCTGGTGGTGGAAGCGATGATAATTTTTACAGCAATAATGGTATTATTACTGCAAATCGTTATATCACACAAAATAACTTCGATGTTAATTTCGATTCTAGCACTTTAGTTATTGAAGGTAGTGATAACGAAGTTGGTATTGGTCTTTCAAACCCTACTGCTAAACTAGATATCAATGGAGACCTTAGAATAAGAACCGTTAATAGTGGTGCGGCAACTGATAATATTCTAACTAGAGACTCAAGCGGTAATATTAGAAGAAGAACAGCAGCTGAAATTGTGGCAGCTGGTGGCGGAAGTGATGATAATATATATTCCACAAGTGGCACAATTACAAGTACTCGTAATATAACACAAAACAATTACGATGTAAATTTTGATGCCAACACTTTATTTATTGATGGTAGCTCAGATAACGTAGGTATTGGCACTAGCAATCCTAATATAGATTTAGCCATTGGTGATACTGATACAGGTTTACAACAACAAGGAGATGGAATTTTAGCCATTTACTCAAATAATAATGAAAGAGTAAGAATTAACAATAACGGTTATGTTGGTATTGGAACCACGACTCCCGCTGAACGACTTCATGTTAATGGGAATAGTAGATTAGGAACAAATGTTTCTCGAGATGGAGACTTTAGACTAAACGAAATGGGTACTGGTAACAGAAACTCTAGAATACAATTCCACTCAGATGCGGACGCTTCTAATGATGCCGAAATTATTAGAAATAATGGCGTAGATGGTAGCCTAATTATCGATAACGAAGGGAACGGAATAATGTATCTACGTAATCGTGGATCCGGACAAGTAAGATTAGGTACAAATAACACGGATGATTTCTTTATAGAAGATGGAGGTAATATTGGTATTGGTATAAGTGACCCTACTGCTAAATTAGATGTTAGCGGAACGGCTAGAATTAGAACCGTTAACAATGGAGAAGACAGTGATTATATCTTAACGAGAGATTCTAGCGGAAATATTCGCCGTAGAACAGCTGCGCAAATTGTGGCTGCTGGCGGTGGAAGCGATGATAATTTTTATTCCACAAGTGGCACTATTACTGGTAATCGTAATATTATTCAGAACAACTTCGATGTTAATTTTGATTCTAGCACTTTAGTTATTGATGGTAGTGATAACGAAGTTGGTATTGGTCTTTCAAACCCTACTGCTAAACTAGATATCAACGGAGATCTTAGAATAAGAACCGTTAATAGTGGTGCGGCAACGGATAATATTCTAACTAGAGACTCAAGCGGTAATATTAGAAGAAGAACAGCCGCTGAAATTGTAGCTGCTGGTGGTGGAAGTGATGATAATATTTATTCTACAAGTGGTACTATTACAAGTACTCGTAATATAACACAAAACAATTACGACGTAAATTTTGATGCTAACACTTTATTTATTGATGGTAGCTCAGATAACGTAGGTATTGGTACCAGCAATCCTAATATAGATTTAGCCATTGGTGATACTGATACAGGTTTACAACAACAAGGAGATGGGATTTTGGCCATTTACTCAAATAATAACGAAAGAGTAAGAATTAACAATAACGGTTATGTTGGTATTGGAACCACGACTCCCGCTGAACGACTTCATGTTAATGGGAATAGTAGATTAGGAACAAATGTTTCTCGAGATGGAGACTTTAGACTAAACGAAATGGGTACTGGTAACAGAAACTCTAGAATACAATTCCACTCAGATGCGGACGCTTCTAATGATGCCGAGATTATTAGAAATAATGGCACAGATGGCGATTTCATTATTGACAATGAAGGTAATGGTATTATGTATTTCCGTAATCGTGGATCCGGACAAGTAAGATTAGGTACAAATAACACGGATGATTTCTTTATAGAAGATGGAGGTAATATTGGTATTGGCATAAGTGATCCTACTGCTAAATTAGATGTTAGCGGAACGGCTAGAATTAGAACCGTTAATAACGGAGAAGACAGTGATTATATCTTAACAAGAGATTCTAGCGGAAATATTCGTCGTAGAACAGCTGCGCAAATTGTGGCTGCTGGCGGTGGAAGCGATGATAATTTTTACAGCAATAATGGTATTATTACTGCAAATCGTTATATCACACAGAATAACTTCGATGTTAATTTCGATTCTAGTACTTTAGTTATTGAAGGTAGTGATAACGAAGTTGGTATTGGCCTTTCAAATCCTACTGCTAAACTAGATATCAATGGAGACTTAAGGATAAGAACCGTTAATAGTGGTGATGCAACAGATAATATTCTAACTAGAGACTCAAGCGGTAATATTAGAAGAAGAACAGCCGCTGAAATTGTGGCAGCTGGTGGTGGAATTAATGACAATATTTATAGTACTAATGGAACTTTAACATCTGACCGTACAGTTAACTTAAATACTAACACTCTTCATTTTGCTAGTTCAGCTGATAATGCTTTTCGTGTGGACGGTAATACATTTGCAGTGGACGCGGATACTAATAAAGTAGGAATTGGTATGTCAGATCCTGAGGAAAAACTAAATGTGAATGGTGGCATTATTCAAGTAGGTCGAGCAGCATCAACACATACACAAATTGCAGTAAATAGATTAGAAACCGGCATCAATACAGGATCAGTAGCACTTACAGCTAATGATGGTGGTGGAAACGCAAATATTACATTTAACAACACTTCTAGAATACCAGATGTAGATGGCAATGCAGCACGAATTAGCGTAAATGTTGATAACAATGTAAATGCTGCAATGTCATTTGAAATAGCAGAAGGTGTTACTGCAGGTACAGCAGTAGTCACCAGCACAGGTATGACTTTGACCACAACTGGGCTAGGTATCGGCACAACTGCTCCAACTCAAAAGTTAGATATTAATAATGGATCTGTCCGCGTACGAGAATTAAGTAATTCAGGAAACAGAGTAGTATATGCAGACAGTGAAGGTGTTTTAAACATTCGATCAACCAGGAGTGCTACATTTGCTCGAGGAACTAGTGCAAACTATAATAACTCAGATGAATGGAGAAGAATTTCTAGTTCCTCTGCTTCATTAGATGTTTTAGATGGTGATGTTATATTAGTTAATTGGTCAACAATTGTTAAATTAACGGGAACTAGCACTACTGATACTTTAAACTTTGAAGTCCGTTTAATCGGAAGTGGTGATTGTTCTGATATCAATTTATCTGGAGGAAGTTTTTCCGAAGTCAATCATGACAACACAACTGGTTACGGAGGTACTAGTGGAACAAATAGTAATTGTAGTGGAACCTATACGATATCACTATGGGGAAGAAATATTGGAAGTGACAATTGGGGATATTCAGAATCTAATGTTACGGCTACAGTAAACTAAATCATTATACACCGTATTAAAAAAAAGTCAAGATGAACTTGTAAGTTCATCTTGACTTTTTTTTGTACTAAACATTAATAAGAGGTTTATATAAGTTTTTTTTCAAACCGACAGTTTAAATACATTCTTATTAGTATTCAGAAAAAGCTATAATTAATCTACTCAACCTCAAATACAAGGTTTTATCACTCAAATTAAAGATACTTCTTCTGTCATTATCAATATATTCAAACATAAAACTTAGCTAGATATAAATTTAACTGATTAGAGCGTCTTAAAATTAATGTTTTGGACTTTATTATAAATGAGATGGAAGGTTTGTCTATTAACAGCCCAAACAAAGCTAATTATATAGTCAAAGCTGAGTTTATTTGTTATTATATATAACGGAATAAATACTTAGCGGAATATAATTTATTTTAGAACTTAGGTTATGTAATAATAATTAATCAGCTTATCTATTTAGATAATTAGATAATGAGCAATCAAACATCTAATAATCAGTAATTAAATAGAACAATTTATGTATTGAATTTCCTTTGCTTAAGTCTAAAGTTAATTATGTTATTGAATTTCATTAGCTTATCGAAATCTTTAGAAAAAAATAATTATTCATAAAATAAACAATTAGTGAACCCATTATTTTTGAGTTACAATAAGCTTTTTAGTGAATGATGTATTACCCTCAACTTGAATTTTGGCGATGTAAATCCCATCACTTAAAGGCTTTGAAGAATATTCATAACGCTCTTGTAACGATGAAATTGAATAATTTAAAACTTCTCTCCCATTGACATCGTAGACCTGAAAAGATTTTAAATTAAGGCTATTTGGGTTTAAAAGACTAAATACTGAATTTTCATTGTTTATTAAAACATCCAACTGGTGTTTAATTATTGTATCTGCACTCAATGTGCTAGCATTTACAAATACAATTTGAAACCTATTATTAAAATTACCGGCCTCTATATTTATATCATAGTCTTGCTGCGTTAGATCTATATAAATATCATTTTCTATATCATGTAAATAAATAGGTTGAGATTCTTCAAAATTTTGAATATCGAAAATACTAAACTTTAATTGTTGTTGATTCTCTGACTTCACGGCAACTGGTATCGCCAAATCTGTAGTAAATGCGCTTGCTTGTATCGTAAAAGGCTCAGTGTTTAGTATCCAGAAAGCGTCAGTTGGTGCTTCACTAGGCGATTTAGCCTCTAATCCATAATCAAAGTTAGGCGTAGCACTATCATGAAAATTATGTACTAATTGCCTTGTAAATTGATCATTGAAAGTAACATTTAAACGAAATCTTTTATAGTCACTTGGCACAATATTTAGTCCATATTCATTATATACAACTTCATTTGCTCCTTCTGAAGATGCATTTTTTTGTGTTACAGCACTTCTAAAAAAGACACTACTATTATCAGATATTTTTTCATACACTCTATGTGCATTCTTAACATACACATGTGATCCCAATGGTATACCACTCTCACCTTCTACCATAAAACCCTGACCAATAGGAATAAAACGTTTTGATATTTTAGATCCCATATTACCACTAGGTGACGGAGCTAATGGAACAGAATTTCCATAACCGTCATAGGCAGAAAACATGGCATTAACAAAGCTCTCCATTCCTGTATCAGAAATAGTGTAAGAAGCATAACCTCCAATATAATCAGCAATATTATGAGACCCTTCATCAGATTGTTCCCAGAAATATAAAGCACCTGTTGTAGTAGGTTGAGGCGATGGACCATTATTCAAAGTTGTATTTTGAGGATCGTGAATAAACAACAAAGCGTCAATAGCAGATGGATACGGATTGCCAATTAGTGTAAACTTATTTGGTGTAACCATATTGCTAATTGTACCATTATTCGCCTTTCCTCTAAAGTCATATAATTGATTGTTTGTACCTGCTACGCCTTTCATAGTAAAACCTAAACCAGGTAAAATTGATGACGATTCTCCTACATAATTCCAATCTGCATAATTATTAGACGTACTGTAGGTAAACAACCAACGATTAGATATCGTTAAAACAGGTGATCCAAACCCATCAAAATCAGAGGTAAAAGAAACGTTAGCACTAGATATTAAGCCAGTTGGATCTTCTAAAGTCACATTATTAGTAGCCTCATTAATGAGATTAACGCGCGAAGCCTCGTTCCCTTGCGCTATAGAATTATTACCTACTGGAGAACACCAATAGTTATAGGTATAAGTACTAGAATTACCCGTTTGGTAGACGCTCAACTCTCCTATTCCCGTATTTAAAGAAGTTTCCTCACCTTGTATAAGCTGAGCTTCATCTCTTAGATAAAATTTTGAATCTGATTCACCTAACGTAATTGCATTATTTACAAATACAATTTCGTCATTAACAAATATGTAGTTATTGTTTCTAACACTTAGCTGCGCTTGACTTGACAACAGCATAGCAAATAGCATTACAAATGCTAAGTAATATCTAACCTTATAATTAGATTTAAAATAATTATTTTTAAAAATTGAAGTAGTATTTAAAAAACGATAATAACGTAACATAATAATTGGTATTTATAAAACAGACACTATAACCGAACTTTACAATTTTACACTTTGTCGGATTTATTTGCATTTAAACGAAAATACTATTTTTTTTGATAAGAAGAAATATTTTCTAATCTTTTTAGACAAAATGCAAGTGTTTTTCTTACAATATCAGATAATAAGAACAAATTAATCGATAAACAACACTAAAATATAGTCTATTTACTACAAAAATATAGATTAAGAAACTGAAGTATAGCACGTTAACTAATAGTTTTTTTGAAATCGATATAAAGTTTAATGATGAGAAAGAAAGATAAAATTCTCTTATAGTGAATTACCATGAAAGGTATTACTTAAAGGAATAAAAAAACGGTTTAGCGCAAACTAAACCGTTTTTCAATAATTTAAACTTAGTAGCGGGAACTGGACTCGAACCAGTGACCTTCGGGTTATGAGCCCGACGAGCTACCTACTGCTCTATCCCGCGATTTAATTATAAAATGATTTTCTTAGCTTTTAACTTTCGGTTCATAATGCCGACTATATCATTTTAGGACTGCAAAGATAATACTTTTTTTAATATACAAAAGACTTAATACAAAAAAACGCTTAATAAAAATTAGCGCTATAGTTATTCTCATTATATGATTATAATTTAGTCCTCATCATCTTCATTATCTAAGGTTGCAATAGCTCCTTTTAAATTTATTTCATCTAAATCAAAATCTACAATATTAGGTAGTAATTCTTTTAACACAGCATAATTTCCTTTGAATTGATTATTGCTTAACAATAATGTTTTCAAACCTGTTAATTCTACTAAAACTCCAGGCAAATTTCCATAAAAAGCATTGTTAGATAACACTAACTCTTCTAATTCTGTTAGTTGACCTATTGAAGATGGAATTGTGCCAAATAAATTATTATCAAATACACTCAAAACTTTTAATGATTGTAATTTTGATAAACTGGCTGGTAGTGTTCCCATTAATAAGTTACTACTTAGCATTAAATTTTCTAGATTAGTTAAGTCACCTATTGAATTAGGTATTGCGCCATAAAAATCATTATTATATAATTCTAAAGATTTCAAGTTTGATAAATTGCCAATGTCTCCTGGTATAGAACCATTAAACTTATTAGAAAACAGCTTCAATTCTTCTAAAGTAATTATAGAAGTTAATGATTTAGGTAATTTACCTTCTAATTTATTAAAAGCTAAATTTAGGACCTTAAGGTATTCTAGATCTGAAATTGATTCCGGTAAGGTACCTTCCATGTCATTGAAACTCATATTAATTTCGACAACATTATCATCTTTTAACGTTATTCCGTACCATGAGGAAACTGGCTCTTCTAAATCCCATGAATTTTTCCAAGCTTCGCCGTTAGTTGCATTATATAAATCTACAAGTGCTGCTTTTTGAATTTGAGAAACTTCAGCAAAGGAAAATGCTGATACTAAACAGAATAGAATTGTTATTTTTAGTGTCTTCATAACTAGTAGATTTTTGTGGAGGGACACAATAACGCAACGAATATACATAATTACACTATAAACGACAACATTTTTCGATGAACTACATAGTAAAAACTAAAAATGTTTATAATCAGACTATTATAGTCAATCATTGTTCTATATTGTCCGCATAAAAACTTACAACTTACTGATTCTCAATAACGATTGATAATTGAATTGGATTGCAACAAACCTCGCAATCTTCTATGTATTTTTGACGGCTTTGAGACCTATCAATAAGCATTGAAATTTGCTCCCAGCAATAAGGACATTGAAAAAAATACTCGTCCATAACCCGATTTATTTAAAACTTAATATTCAACAATTCGCCACTGATTTGAAGCACTTCTAACTCTGATAGTTTAGCAGAAAACTTTGCCTGATTTCTACTTAATTCTGCATTAAGTAAATTAACCTGTGCTTGCCTAAACTCAATTGAATTTACCTGACCAATTTTGAACTTTTCCTCGGTACGATCAAAATTATTCTGAGCCGTAATGATATTCTTTTCCTGTATATTATAAATCTCTAATTTGTTCTGATAATTATCCCAAGCGTTATTAAAGTCTCTTTCAATGGTTAATAAAATACGCTCCTTTTGAAGTTTTTGAGCTTCTAAATCTAATTTTGCATTTCTTATTGTTGTTACAGTCGAACCTCCATCGAATATATCCCAACTAAGACTCAAACCTGTAGAAAGACCTGTGTTCGTAGAAACTGCCAATAAAGCTACAGCGTTGTTGTTATTTTTATTCCAACCGTATGAGCCGTACAAATCAATAGTGGGCAAATAATTTGATTTTCCCGAATTGATATCCAATTTACTAATGGCTATATTTTTATCAGTTTGCAATAATGATATATTACGAGATTTTGCCTTTTCGAATAAACTATCTTTTTGCAATTCTAGTAAAAAAGCAACTTCTGTTTCAACATTAAAATCTGTAGAAAATGATTCTCCCAAAACAAGTTTTAAATCGCGTTTAGCAACTTTTATATCTTGCTTTGTATTAATTATATTGATACTGTCTGTATTTATATCTACTTCAGCATTTAAAACTTCTAGTTTCGTATTTTGGCCATATTCAAATTGATATTCTGCTCTAAGCAGCCTATCTTTTGTGTTATTTAAAGTTTCTTCTAAGGCATTTAAATTATCCGTAAGTTGTGCTACATTATAATAAACAGAAAACAATTGCAATATTGTGTTTTCAATAGTTTCTCTTGCTTGTAACTCGGACAACTGATATTGTTCCTTCAATCGTTTATAATTATAACGTCTACCCAATCCGTCAAAAATGGTGTAATTAACAGTTATACTGGCATTATAATTAGAACTCTCAGCACCATTTAAAACCGCATCATCTCTTCCGTCTGAAAATTCCGCTTCTGTATTATCTACATAATAATTAGCACCTGCACTTGCCGAAACCGTTGGTAAAAAATCTGAATTAAGAATACTTTTATTATTATCAGCAACAGAAACTGCGTTTTTAGCAATTTTAACACCGTAATTATTTTCTAAAGCACTAGATACCGCCTCTTCTTTTGTTAATATTTCTTGTGCATTTATACTCAAATGACACAAAATAAAAAGTATTATAATTTTAACATTAGTGGTCATTAGCTTCATTTTGTTCAATAATTGCTCGTTCTACTTCTTCTTTTGTAACATCCTTACCTGTCACTAACCATTTTCCGTTCTTTTTTATACTATTACTAAAAGACAAGAATAGTGGCAAAACTAATAACGTTAGTATAGTGGCATATGCAATACCAAAAGAAATTGAAATTGCCATTGGTTTTAAAAACTGAGCTTGTCTACTTTTCTCTAATAATAGAGGTGCTAAACCAGCTATTGTTGTTACTGAAGTTAAGAATATCGCTCTAAAACGTGATTTTCCAGCTTCGGACAGTGCCATTTCAAAGGCCATTCCTTCCTTTAAATTACTATTAAACTTACCTATTAAAACAAGTCCATCATTTACCATAATACCAATTAAGGCAATAATCCCTAAGAGCGATAATACATTAACTTGAAAGCCTAACAACCAATGTCCCCAAGCAACAGCCGTTAAACTTAGAGGTATTAGTAAAATAAGTAAAAATGGCTGTGAATAACTTCTAAAAGTAAAAGCTATGGTAATATAGATTAATAATAATATTATTGGACCAGCAACTCCTAAAGAACCAGTTAATTTATCTTTTTCTCTATTCTGCCCTTCATAAGATGCATTAATAGAAGGATATTTAGACCGTAATTGAGGTATAAAAGATGTTTTAATATCATCTATAATATCTGTATTACTAGTACTTGGGTCTTTTAAATCTGCATAGACTTGAATTTCTCGCTTACCTTCTAAGTGATTAATTGCAACATCACCTCTGGCAATACTATAATCTGCAATATCTTTTAGAGTAACACGCTCACCAGAAGGGGTTACAATGCGCATAGCATCTAAATCGTTTATAGAACTTCTATTTTCTAAATCGTAACGAACCCAAACTTTAATTTCGTCTTGTCCTCTTTGAAAACGTTGGGCTTGCGCACCAAAAAAACCAGCACGTACTTGAGACATTACACTACTCAGATCTAAGCCCAACAAATAAGCACTCTCTTTAAGTTCTAATCTGATTTCTTTAATACCTGCAGGATCGTTATCACCGATATCTTTAAGTAACGGATTAGATTCTAAATACTTTTTAAGCTCTAATTTTGAAGCTTTTAACTCTTCTATATTATTACTTAGCAAGGACACAGAGACAGGGCTACCTCCAAAATTACCACCAGAACCATAGATTAATCGTTCGGTTCCTATTACTGGCCCAACCAATTCCTCTAGTCGATTAGTAACTAAATCTGCCTTGATCTCATCTGGCCTTTCTTCTCCTGGCAATAAGTTTATTCTTAATCTTGCGCTAGAGCTACTACTGATATCTATTATTGTATTTTCAAACAATTGTTTGCCAGATCCTTTTAAGTATTTCTCAGTAAGTTCTTCATTTACAATAAATGATTTTTCTTCAATTAAGGAAATAATAGAATCTGTAATTTTTACGTTGGTTCCTGCAGGCATTACCAATTCTATATTGGCAGCATCACTAGCTACTCTAGGAAATATGGTAACACCAATGACTCCACCTCCAAGCGAACCAAATGTTAATATCAATAAAGCAATAAACACTCCCAAAGAGAAAATTTTATAACGTAAAACTCTATCTAGTAATGGTGTATAAACTTTATCTCTTAAAAAAGCCATAAAGCGATCTCCACCAGTATTAATGCCCCTCATAAATGAGAAAAATCGTTTTATTTTAGATGGGTTTTCATCTACTTTCTGTGTTCTTAATGCTTTAGAATGTGCCAAATGTGCAGGCAATATCACTAAAGCTTCAATTAATGAGACTACTAAGGTTAAAATCACTATAACAGCGACTTCACTAAAAAATTCACCAATTCTACTATCTAAAAAGAAGAATAGAGAAAAAGCTAATAATGTGGTTATAATTGCAGAAACCACTGGTGGAATTACCTCCAATGTACCGTCGATGGCTGCTTGGATAGGTTTTTTTCCTTTTTCATAATGCTGATAGATATTCTCTGCTATTACAATACCATCATCAACTAAAATCCCAATTACAATAATCATTCCGAATAATGATAATACATTAATGGTTACATCGAACTGCGCTGCAAAAATAAACATCCCTAAAAACGATATAGGTAAACCAAAAGCAACCCATAATGCCAAACGTGTATTTAAGAAAATTGATAAAAACAGTAATACCAACAGCATACCTACAATGGCATTTTCCGTTAATAAATCTGTTCTTTGATTTAATGTTATGGACCTATCATTAACTACTTCTAATTTTACATTATTATATTTTTGATTATACTGTTCAATATAGGCTTTAATTTTATCTGCGGAAGAAATCAAATCTTCATTATTAGTACTTGTAACAGTAATATTAACCGCTAAATTTTGATTAAAATAAGTAGCATTGGGCGTTTCAGAAAATCGGTCTCTTACTACAGCAACATCTTTTAATCGAATGACTTTTCCGTCTGAATAGGCTCTAACAATAATATTTAAGAGTTCCTTACCATAGTATTGTCTGTTGTTTGCTCTAATTAAGTATTCTTCAGCAACGGTTTTTACATTTCCACCTGTAACTAAAATATTTGCATTACTTACTGCAACGGCAACATCATTGAAGGTTAAATTATAGGCTAGCAAATCGAGTTCGTTAACTGCAATTTCTATTTCTTCTTCTGGAAAGCCAGAAAGTTCAATTTGAGAAATACCATCTAGAGCTCTCAAATCCGTTTCTACCTGCCTAGCTAACTCCTTTAGCGTTGCCAACGGAATATCTTTACCATTAATAGCAAATGAAATTGTTTCTCTTACGGCTTCTTGTTTAGATACTACTAATGGTTCCATACCTGTTGGAAAAGAAGGTACGCGATCTACTGCATTCTTTACTTCCAGCAGCATAAAATCTAAGCTCTCTCCTTTTTCTATTTCAACGGTTATAGTTCCACCATTTTCACTTGAAGTAGATGTTACTCTATCAACGCCTTTTAATCCTTTAAGGTTATCTTCAATTTGAAGTACAATTCCTTCCTCTATCTCTTGTGGAGAGGCTCCTGGATAAGCTATGGCAACCGTAATGATTTTAGACTCAGTTAGCGGAAAATAGGATGACTTTAAGGATACTGCTCCAATTACACCAAAAATTATAAATGCTATTATTAAAACATTTACTGCAACATGATATCTTATGAAATATTCAATTATTTTTCTCATTATTGAATCGTATCATTTGTTGAAACATTAGTTTTTACACCTTTTACATGCATACCTGCGTAAGCGCCAGGAACTGGCTTTTTTAAAATTATAGTTCCGTTTGGCACTTCTTTTAAAACTACTGTTTCATCAGAAAAATGAGCTGGCTTCACGGTAATAACATCTAACAAACTATCGTTAACAACATATATTTCTTGACTGTCCAATAAAAGGTTTCTATCAATCTCAATGGCGTTTTCAATTTTCTCAGCATTTAAATTAGCTTCAAGGTACATGCCTTCTTTTAAATCTTCGTGTTTTACCTCAATGTATACAGTTATAGTTTGGGTTGTCGCATCAATACTTCCATTAACACGAGATACAATACCTTGGTAAGCTTTGGTCTTATCTAAACTAGTTAAACTAACACTTTCGCCTTCTTTTAAGATATCTGCATAAGATTTACTTATAGCCACTTCCATTTCATATACAGAAGGGTTTATAAACTCTCCTAATTTTTGACCGCTTCTAATTAAAGTTCCTTCTGTAACCAATGCTTCTGTTAAAATACCGGTAAATGGCGCTGCAATTCTATATTTAGTTAATCGCTGTTCTAAGTTTTTAACATTGTAGTATGCACTAACAATACCACGACCTGTAATAAAATAGTTTTCTTTTTCACCTGAAATCTCTGGAAGTTTTGGAGTTGTTTTATTTAAATCGAAACCATTTAAATATGCTTGCCATTTAGGATACACTTCTGTAAAGTCTAAACGTAAATCTGGCATTATTGCAGCTACACTATTATACAATTCACTTTTTGCAGATTGCACACTAGCATAATATTCTGATGCATCTAAACGTATAAGGGTTTCTCCTTTAGTAAATTTTTGTCCTGGTTTGAATAGTTTTGAACCTGCTTTAAAAATCCCTTGTACCTCTGAGTATAATTCTACACGTTGTTTACTGCTTAAATTTCCATTGGCAGAAATTACAACAGGAACAATTCCATTTTTAACCGTATCTACGATTACGGTTTTAACAACCTTGGGTACAACGGGTTTAGGCTTGTGCTTATTATCAATTAAATAGTTTGCATAAATAAAGGCACCTACAAGAAATGCAATGCCTAGCACAGATAAAATAATTTTTCTTAACATAATGAGATGGTCGGTAAGCTGCAAATTTACCTATATACTTGAGCCACTACGTTAAAAAAAACTTAATTGTTAACCTGAAATCTCATCAAGTTGAAATTGGATTGTTTCCCAATCTTCCATTAACTGCTCTAATGATTTTTTCTTTTTCTGATAAGCATCAAAAAACTTTGGATCTGAAGCTGTTTTATCATAATCAGTTGCCAATTTTACATCATCAGTTTTAATATCTTTTTCTAGTTGATTAATTTTAGATTCAATATTACTCAACTTGTTATTTAAAGATTTCAATTTCTTTTGGTCTTCGTAATTCTGTTTATTGCTTTCTTTAGGTGTATTAGCAATAACTGTTCTTTTTTCTGCTTCCCGTAGGTTCTCGAGATTACGTTTTTCTAAATAAAAATCAATATCACCTAAATACTCTTTTATGTTTTGGTCTTTAAACTCGTAAACCGTATCTGTTAAGCCTTGTAGAAAATCTCTATCGTGAGATACTAAAATTAAAGTGCCTTCAAATTTTATTAATGCTTCCTTTAATACATTTTTAGATTTTATATCTAGGTGGTTGGTTGGCTCATCCATTATTAAAACATTGAGCGGTTGTAATAACAACTTAGCCAATGCTAATCTGTTTCGCTCACCTCCAGACAATACTCTAACATATTTCTCGGCTTCTTCACCTCTAAATAGAAACGATCCTAAAATATCTCTAACCTTACTTCTATTGGTTTCATTAGCAGCATCAATCATTGTGTCTAGAACAGTTTTATTACCATCTAAATACTCAGCTTGGTTTTGTGCGAAGTAACCAATTTGCACATTATGACCTAGGTTTAACTTACCTTCATGTTCTAATTCACCAACTATAATTTTTGCTAAAGTTGACTTTCCTTGACCGTTCTGACCAACAAAGGCCGTTTTTATATCTCTTGGCACGGACAAATTTACATTATGCAACACTTGTAAATCGCCGTATTTTTTAGAAACATTTTCAATTTCTACAACTACTTTTCCGGGTGTTACTGAGACCGGAAAATTAAGGGTCATAACGCTGTTATCATCCTCATCCACCTCAATTCTATCAATCTTATCTAATTTTTTAATTAGCGATTGTGCCATCGTTGCTTTTGAAGCTTTGGCTCTAAATTTTTCAATTAACTTTTCGGTTTGTTGTATTTGTTTCTCTTGATTCTTTTGTGCCGCCAATTGCTGAATTTTCATTTCTTTACGTAAAGCTAAAAACTGAGTATATGGTTTAGCGTAATCGTAAATTCTACCTAATGAAATTTCAATAGTTCTGTTGGTAACATTATCTAAAAACATTTTATCGTGAGATACAATCACTACTGCACCACTGTAACCTTTTAAAAAGTTTTCTAACCAAATTATAGATTCAATATCTAAGTGATTCGTTGGCTCATCTAAAAGTAACAAATCATTATTTTGAAGTAAAAGCTTTGCTAATTCTATACGCATTCGCCATCCACCAGAAAACGTATCTGTTAATTTATCAAAATCTTCACGCTTAAAACCTAAACCTTGAAGAATTTTTTCTGTTTCACCTTGATAATTATAACCACCTAAAATCTCGTACTGATGTTGTACGTCATTTAAATCAATCATAAGTTGGTTATACGATTCGCTTTCGTAATCTGTACGCTCAGCTAGCTGTGTATTAATCTCTTCTAATTGTGCTTCGCACTTCTTGATTTCTTTAAAAGCTTGATACGATTCCTCTAAAACGGTTTTTCCTAAATCAAAATCAATATCTTGTTTTAAAAACCCAATTTTCATATCCTTATCTGCAGCAATCTGACCAGAATCGGCTTCTTGTTCTTTAGATAAAATTCTAAGCATAGTAGATTTACCAGCTCCATTTTTACCTATTAAACCTATTCGATCTCCAAGACCCAGTTTAAATGTAATTTCTTCAAAAAGGTATTCTCCTTGAAATGATATAGAAAGATTATGGATATTTAACATAAGAATTTAGAATATGACAATGCACTTAATTAAGTTACAATTGTTACAATACAAGGATTTTTAAATTTTATCTTTGTATTGTTTTTAAAAATGCAAAAGTAAAGGTTTAATTATGATTAGAAAAGGAATGAAATTATATAGTATTCTTTTTGGTGCATGTCCCAAATGTCATCAAGAATCTATGTACGTGAATAAAAACCCATACGCACTATCAGAAATTATAAAAATGAATGAGACATGCTCTCATTGTAATACTAAATATGAAATAGAGCCTTCATTCTTTTATGGCTCTATGTATGTAAGTTACGCTGTAGCTGTCGCTTTTGCAGTAACTGCTTTTGTAGTTAGCTACTCTATCTTTGAATCTTCCGTTATTACTGCATTTATAGCAATTATTGTAACACTAGTGGTGTTTATGCCTATAATAATGCGGCTTTCTCGCAACATATGGATTAACTTTTTTATAAGTTATGATAAAGAAAAAAGTAAAGCTTAACGGATTTGTAAAAAGCTTCAACTTCATCTTTAGAATTTAAGATACTAAAATCGATTCACGTCAATTTCAGAATCTAGAGCGTGATTATTTTCAATAAGTTGAAATAATTTACCTGCCACATAAGGTGCAATCATAACACCTCGCGTACCTAATCCATTTAACACATATAAATTTTTATGTACAGCATGTCTACCAACTAAAGGTCTTCTATCTTTTACTGTTGGTCTTACACCTGCAACGTGCTTCACTATTTCAAAATCACATTTTAAAAAGGTTTTTAATTTTGAAATAAGTTCTTCTTTTGCTTTCTCTGTAGGTGTGTTAGTTTTATCGTCATTATTATATGTGGCTCCAACATTGTACAAATCATTTCCAAGTGGAATAATAAATACAGAAGATTTTATAGCATAATCAATTTGTAAGTCAACTGCTTTAATGGTAATTATTTCGCCTTTTGACCCTGTTAACGGTATTTCTTTAAAAAAGGGATTTTGTTTAACACCAAAACCTTCTGCAAATACAATATGTTTGGCTTTTATGTCCTTATAGGTAACAAATTCTGAAAGAACTTGTAACTTATTATGTTCAAATGTGGTTTCCTCAATACTATCATTTTCCTTTAAATGATCACGATAACCATTAATAAGCATTTTAGTATCTATTCTACCAGCATGCAAAACTTCACCAAAACCTAAAGTTGCATCAATACAATCATTATCATTTTTAACTAATA
Source organism: Winogradskyella sp. 4-2091 (assembly GCF_045765065.1). Taxonomy (NCBI): domain Bacteria; kingdom Pseudomonadati; phylum Bacteroidota; class Flavobacteriia; order Flavobacteriales; family Flavobacteriaceae; genus Winogradskyella; species Winogradskyella sp. 4-2091. The sequence continues at coordinate 330,210 of NZ_JBJKOD010000001.1, read as the reverse complement.
CAGTAGAAAGAAAGTCTTCTAGACTCGGTTTGTCACTTGCTGTAAACCATTTATTCTGTTCTTGAATAGAAGTAAAACGCCTTAAAATTCGAAGTTTATAATCTATGGAAATATCTAATTTGTTTTCTAAGCTAGAATAAAAAGGAATTGCAATGGCGAGTTGCTCCTTAGCTTTCCAAACTTCTGAAAAACGCTTCAAGATTACAGGATTATATAATCCTGCAGCAACAATAGATGATTTTTGAGATTGATCATCAAACACGCGAAAGGTTTTATTTTCTTTCTGTAATACTTCGCAAAACGCAATACTTGCTAACCCACAACCAACGATGATGTAATCTACTTCTTTCATACATGCAAAAATAAATAATTCTATTCGCTGATCACCTTAGTAATAACAATAATATGATTGCAAAAAAAAGCGCCCACTTAATAAGTGAGCGCTTTTATATATTTTATGTTGTAGCTAATTAGTAGCTCCACATATCTTGTTCAAAATTTCTGATTTTGTCTTTGATACGCTCAGATTCTAACAGCTGCATTAATGCATTTTCAGCAACATATTCTTTAACTTCTCTATCACCATAAACATTTTCTTCTTTGTAGATTACTCCACTAAAACGTCTACTGTTTAATAAGTGATCGAATGAAAGTGGCACTGCACTGTTCTTGTTGTTAAATGCTTTAGCTTCATGAAGAATGTCTCTGATTTCTGGAAAAAACACCCAAAATAATCCTATTGGTTCTTTATTAGCTTCATCATCAGAATCAATAAAGTTAACATCTGGCGCTGCAGGTGCAATTGCCAAGATACGATACTTTAATTCACCTTGACGCTTATCAAAATACCATAATCCTTTAACTAAATAAGAATTGATATCTGCTGCTCCAATTTCACGACGAATAACATATTCTTCAGGAACTTCTGATGTATCTGATACACCTTCGGCATTCATCCATTCAATACCTTCATCAGTAATAAATTCTGTTTTTAAAGCTGGTGCTAAATCTTCCATAGTACGTTCTTCTGTGAAATATGCATCTGCATATACCTTTGGAATTGTACCATCTTCAATGTTAGACATTAATACTTTAAATAATGATTTTCTATCATCACCTAAGTTATCTTCAATTGGAAAATATAATGGAAAGTTAGCACGTTCGTCTAAGACAATCTTTTCCCAAGTCATTTTAGAAAATAAGATATCTCTATCACCAACATATCCATATTCTAAAGGCTTGTCGTTATCTAGAAGTAACTGCGCTTCAGTTTTCATACCAATTTCTTCTGGTATTTTTGCATTTAGGATATTAGCCTGCGCAAACATAGTGTTTGCAGCTAACACGCCTATTCCTATACATAAAAAGCTTTTTAAATTCATCTTATTTTTTATTATAATTTGGGATTTTATTTTATTGATACTTCTATCAATTAGTTCGTTACTTCAACAGCAACTGGTGACACTCCTTTTAATCTGTAAGAAGCATTTCCTTGAATCTTAGCTTTGATATCAAAAATCGTTACAACGTCACCTTTACGTGCTCTTTTAATTGCTGATTTTGCTTGGCTATTCATCTTAGTACCAGATACTATTACAGTTGGCTGACCAGGAACTTTTACTTTAAAAGATGTTACGTTAATTGGTAAATCAAATACGAAATCTTCTAATTTAGCTCCCACTGTACCAATCTCTAAGTTACGCTTAGGTAATTTTACAATACCATCTTTACCAGATATAGTACCTGTAGGCTTAGGAATATCTTTAATTCTAAATGTTTGTTGATCACTAGCTCTAGAACCATCATCTAAAGTAGCAGAAACATTAATAGTTACTTCTCTACCTGAACCTGGCTTCATTAAGTATTTTCCAACACCTGAAGCTTTAGATAAACCAGCTCCACTTGCAGAAACCTTATTATCTGGGACACCAGCAAAAGAAATAGTCATTGGGTTAGCAACACCACGATAAACAACGTTCATCTTGTCTGCAGATATTGTAGCAGAGTTTGGTCTTGGTACAACAACATAGTTTCCTATAATTGGAATATCTAATGGCTTTCCGTCTTCAATAAAAGTAAATTTACCTTCAACTTGGTGCTCACCAACATTACCAACACTGAAATCTAATTTTGCCGCTCCAGTAGAATCAATAGCGTTAGTTAAATCAATTTCTTGACCTTGAACACTTAATTTAGTAGGTGTTACATTAGCATATTTACCTAATACAACTCTACCTTGAAACTTTTCACCTGCAAAAAATGCAGACTTATCAGCTAATACAATAGCTTTATAGTTTTTTAACGATACTGCTTCTGTTACTAAGTTTCCTAAGAAACCATTGTACATATTAGTCTCAGTAGCTTTAATATCATTTTGCATAGCAGTTAACTTAGTGTAAGATGCAATTGCTGGGAAGCCTTGAAAATGATAATCTAACCATTTTTTCTTTGCTCCTTCACTATCTACAACTTCTTCTAAACTGAAACGCTTTTCAAAACTTTCAATTACTTTAGACCATTTTACATCATCACCAACGATCTTCTTGATATCAGTTTTATACTTAGCTATTGCTGCAACGATCTCGTCACCACGCTTAGTATAACGATCACCCGTAAACCAAAGTTCATCAAGTTTATCACCTTTATCCATTTCTTCGTAAGGTAACTGACCATTTTCTTCTCTAATGTATCCTCCTTTTTTAACAATATCTTCCTCTTTTACAGATTCGATAAACTTGTAAAAAGCATCAGATACTTTGCTAATTTGTTGTGCTTTACTTGCTACTACAGCAAATTCTTGCGGCTTCTCCTCAGCTTTTTTCTCTAGTTGAGAAAGTATACCTTCATTTGAAGTAGCTGCTAATTCATTAGCGCTATCAAATTTAGAGTTCATTAAACCAAATGCAGATAATACTTCTTTTGACATTGTCATTGCAATCATTGCAATAAATACCAAATACATTAGGTTAATCATTTTTTGCCTTGCGGACTGTTTTCCTCCTGCCATTTCTAATTAGTTTTTAATTGTTTATTAATTAAATCGATTATAAAACCAATTAGTTTTTATTCATTGCAGATAACATTCCACCGTAAACACCATTTAAAGATGAAAGGTTAGACGCTAAAGATTGCATTTGCTCTTTTAATTTAGTTGCATTTTCAACAGCTTCTTCGTTAATAGCTGCTTGACGGTTAGCACTGTCCATTTGTACTTTATAAAGACTGTTTAAAGATTCCATCTGAGCTGCTGCTAAAGACATTTCTTCACTATATTTCTTTTGTGCTGCCATTGAATCTACAGTTGGAGAGATTCCTTTTGCTGCACCTTCAAAGTTTTTAATGCTGTCTCCTAAACTTGCCATTAAAGCACCATCAATTTTTGCATCTTTTAATAAGTTATCTAATTTTTTAGATAATAAACCTTCAGCATCTTTAGGCTCTTCTATTGCTTTTTTCTTTTTACCACCTGCTGACTGACCACCAGCTAATTCAGGGTAAACTAATGACCAATCTAAGTCATCTCCTTGTTTCTCAAAAGCTGAGATTGTAAATACTACTGCTTCAACAATCATTCCTAAAGTAAGGATAGCAGAACCATAAGGCCAGTGTTGGATTTTGAATAATGCTCCAATAATTACAATTGCAGCTCCAAGTCCGTAGACCATATTCATTGTTGATAATTTCTTTTGTGCCATGATTTTAAATTTTAGTTTTAATTGAGTTTGGTTGTTAGACTCAATTTGGGATTAATATATAGTTTAAGTTAAGTTTTATTTATTAGTTGCTGTGTTATTCGTTACTTCAGTTCCCATGTAATCTTGAACTGTTCTAAATCCGATATAACTTCTTGCAGAATCTGCATATTCGTAATCTCTTGAACTTACTTGTAAGAAGTAAGCAACATCTTTCCAAGATCCACCTCTTACTACTTTACGAGCATTGTTTGGATCATTTACATTTGGATTAATTGACGATGCATATTCATATGATGCAGGATCGTAAGAACCATTTACCCATTCTGAAACATTTCCAGCCATGTTATATAGGTTGAAATCATTTGGATCATAAGCATCAGCTTCTACTGTATATAAAGCTTGATCTGCTGCGTAATCTCCACGTAATGGTTTAAAGTTTGCCATAAAACAACCTCTATCATTTTTAGTGTAAGGTCCACCCCAAGGATATGAGGCACCTTGTAATCCTCCACGAGCAGCATATTCCCACTCAGCTTCAGATGGTAATCTATAAGAATTTACAGCGTGTACACCTCTTTTCTTTCTATCCGCATTGTGATATAATGTTCTCCACTGACAGAAGGCTTGTGCTTGTTTCCAAGATACACCTACTACTGGATATGCGCCATAAGCATCATGCCAGAAATAATCATTGTGCATTGGTTCGTTATAAGAGTATGCAAAATCTCTAATCCAAGCTGTAGTATCTGGATATACCTCAACTTCTTGTTGAACTACAACCTCAGAACGCTTAAGACCTCTGTTTTTCGCTGCTTTTTGGATATCCATAAAGGTATACTGAAACTTAAATTGTTTCACATCCCAAGTACGTTGTCCATTATATGACTCTTCTAAAGGTAAATACATACCGTCCATAACCTCTGCGTACAATTCATCTGGATAATCATCTGTATCTAAAAATAACTCAACGTCACGATTAATTTTTCTTTGCTCATTGCCGTAGGTATTTTGCATGTAGCTCTCGTAAGCGTTAAGATCTTCTGGGTTTGCATCTTTATATGCAAATTCTCCAATATCTCCACTTCCTGGTGTCTTTCCTTCTAAGTCAGCCATTTCAGCTAATTTTAATCTTAGAATAGAATCTCTTACCCATTCTACAAATTGGCGATACTCGCTATTTGTAATTTCTGTTTCGTCCATGTAAAATGCACGAACGGTTGCTGTTCTAGTAGGTGCATCTTGTACACCAGCTAAATCATCATCAGATTTACCCATAATAAAAGCTCCACCTGGAACAAGTGTCATTCCATATGGCTTTTCTGGATGCCATGCTTTACCTTTGACTCCTACCAATTGTCCACGGTCTCCAGAATTACAACTGGCTACCAAAACTAGTACTGCGGTTAGTAAAATAAACTTCTTAATATTCATAGTAACTCGAGGTTAAATTAGTCATTATTATTTTTGAGGTCGTAAACATATTTATATATTTTCGAATAAACAACTTTTTTTTCATTTTTTTTGCATTTCATCCTTAAAATAAGCATTTCGTCGACTGAAAAAACGTAAAAATCCGACAAAATGCACAAATTAGAAGCTATTCTTCCTGTAAGCTTTATACCAACGTTCTGGTATTTCACCTTGCGTTGCTAACACATAATCGGAGTGCATGCATGGTAATAACGTATGCTTTTTTAATTTATTATTAACATTTGGCAAAAAAGGTATTTCAATCCACCAACGCCCAGTTTTTAAACTTTTGAAAAATATTAATTCATCATCCTCAACTAATACATTGTATTTCTGATAATACTTTTCGTCTTTAAATGAATCATCATTTACTCTACAATTAACACCTTCTATAAAATACCATATCATTTGAGCCACTAACATAGATGTTGCATTATCGTTCTTTGACCCATGATATTCATAAATACCAAACGACGATACCTTATTACTAATACCTGCATATCTACTGATAGCGCAAATCTCTTTACCTGAAAATCCATTGGGCGAATATTTTTGGTTATCACTAACCTCAGCTGCTCTTACAGATTTTAAATCTACAGATACAATGTGTGCATCTCTTAATAAAGGTTCTACCTTATTAATGTCTCCAGATATCTCTCCTAAACGGTAGGCTTCAAAGTACAACTTTTCTATGAGATCTAATTCTTCTTGAGAATTAAAATAAGTTTGATATCCTATTGTTGCATAATTAAAGAGATTATAAGGTTCCTCAACAATTACTTTACCAACATAACTATTGTTCTTAATAGGAAGACTTGCATCACCTAAATCAAAATTAGTATCTATGCTTGCAATGTTTACCATAGGCAACAAAGCATCATATGCCCTATAATTAGCGTAAGTTAAATCTTGACTTCCCCCTAAAATAATAGGTATAATATCTTTTTCTACTAAAACTGCTATTGCAGTACGGATTGCAAAATAAGTATCTTCAACTGTTTCACCTGGTTCTATATCACCAAGATCTGCTAATGTTGTGTGCCAATTACCAGGAAATAATGTGTAGAGAGTTTTCCTGATAGTATCAAAATTAATTTTGGCACCAATATAATTAACGTCGTTTCTATTTTCTTGTACGCCAATAATTGCTAATTGTACACCTTCTAAATCAGGTAGTCCGTTTTGGCGTGAATGTATTTTAATTTTTCTTCCTAGTGATTGTTGCGCTGTTAGTTCATTGTGAGCCAAAACCGCATCTGATACAGGCGTTAAAAAATTAAAATTCATAGTTTATTATTTCTTTTTAGTTGTCGTTTTCTTTTTTGCTGTAGTCTTCTTTTTTGTAGCTCTCTTTTTTGGCGCCTTCTTTTTAGGTGCATTTTTTTCGAGAATACCTAATGCTTTTTCTAAAGTCATTTTAGTAACATCTACAGTTTTGGCTAGCTCTACTTTTTGCTTGCCTTTTATAATATTGTGTCTTCCCCAACGCGCTTTCTCAACACGTACACCTTCATCTTCCCAGTTATGTATAACTTTATCAATCTCTTTTTGAATCTTTTCTTCAATTAGAGTCACAATATCTTCTTCTGATAAATTATCCCAATCGTATTTTTTATTAACGTTGATAAACATGTTGTTCCATTTTATAAACGGTCCAAAACGTCCTTTACCTTTAGTTACCTCTAAATCTTTGTACATATATATAGGAGCATCTGCTAATTCTTTCTCCTTAATATATATCATTGCCTCATCCATATCTACGCTTAAAGGATCAACACCCTTTGGTAGAGACACAAACTTTTTACCAAAACGCACATAAGGTCCAAAACGTCCATTGTTCACTTCTACTTCTTCCTCCTTATAATGACCTAAAGCTTTTGGAAGCTTAAACAAATCCATTGCTTCATCATAAGTAATAGAATTTAGCTGTTGATCTGGAGACAAACTAGCAAACTTCGGTTTCTCTTCATCTTCCATGACACCAAGCTGCACCATTGGTCCAAATTTACCTAAACGCACACTGACCTGACGACCCGTTTTAGGATCTGTCCCTAGAATACGTTCACCAGATTCACGTTCGGCGTTTTCTTGCACATCTTCTACTTGTGGATGAAACCCTTTGTAGAAATCTTTCATCATTTCTCGCCAATCTTCTTTTCCTTCTGCAATATCATCAAACTTATCTTCTACTTTAGCAGTAAAGTTATAATCTAAAATGCTTTCAAAATGATTTACCAAGAAATCTGTAACAATCATTCCTATATCTGTAGGCACTAATTTTCCTTTATTAGATCCTGTTTGCTCAGAAAGTGTATTATCTTTTATCTTTTGATCTTCAAATACCAACTGTTTGTATTTTCTTTCATCACCTTCATGCGTTCCTTTTTCAACATAATTTCTATTTTGTATTGTAGAAATTGTTGGCGCATATGTTGACGGACGACCAATACCTAATTCTTCTAATTGCTTAACTAACGATGCTTCAGTAAATCTTGCTGGTGGTCTAGTAAAACGTTCTGTCGCTGTGATGTATTTATTTTTAAGTGCTTCACCAACTTTTAAATCTGGCAAAATACCTTCTTGTTCTGCGTCTTCATCATCAGTACCTTCCAAATATACTTTTAAAAAGCCTTCAAAAGTGATGATTTCTCCATTCGCAGTAAACTGCTCGCTAATTTTATTTTTTGCATTAATCTGAATTTTTAGATTCGTACGTTCTAATTTAGCATCGCTCATTTGAGAAGCGATAGCACGTTTCCAGATTAAATCATACAATCTTGCTTGATCACGTTCTGCATTAACAGTATGATTAGAAAAATCTGTTGGTCGTATAGCTTCGTGAGCTTCTTGCGCACCTTTTGATTTTCCTTTATAGTTTTTAGGATTACTAAACTCTGATCCGTAAGCCGAAATTATTTCTTTCTCTGCTCCTTTTTTAGCCTCATCAGATAAATTAACACTATCTGTTCTCATATAAGTAATGAGACCAGCTTCATACAAACGTTGTGCATTAGACATCGTTCTACTTACCGAATATCCCAATTTACGTGATGCTTCTTGTTGAAGTGTTGACGTTGTAAATGGTGCTGCTGGAGATTTCTTAGCAGGTTTCTTTTGTAAATCTGAAACCTGATATGTTGCTCCTGTATTATTATTAAGAAATTCTAATGCTTCTTTTTCTGAATTAAAATTCTTAGGTAATTTTGCTTTAAACGAATTTCCGTTTTCATTGGTAAACTCAGCATCTACGCGATAAGATGCTTTAGCTTCAAAGGCTTGTACATCGCGCTCACGTTCCACAATTAAACGTACAGAAACAGATTGCACACGTCCTGCAGACAACCCTCCTTTTACCTTACGCCATAAAACAGGAGATAATTCATAACCAACAATACGATCTAATACACGCCTTGCTTGTTGTGCATCTACTAAATTATAATCGATACTTCTTGGATTTTCTATCGCTTTATTAATTGCCGACTTTGTAATCTCGTGAAAAACAATACGCTTTGTTTTCTCTTTATCTAATTTTAAGGTCTCAGCTAAATGCCAAGCAATTGCTTCTCCTTCTCGATCCTCATCACTCGCTAGCCATACAATGTCTGCTTTCTTCGCTAAGTCTTTTAATTTTTTTACAACATCCTTTTTATCTTTTGACACTTGATATTTTGGCATAAAATCGCCATCAACATCAACTCCTAATTCCTTAGATGGTAGATCTGCAATGTGCCCAAAACTGGACTCTACTTTATAATCTTTTCCTAAAAATTTCTCTATGGTTTTTGCCTTAGCAGGTGACTCAACAATAACTAGATTCTTCGACATTCTTAAAATTTTGCGTTTACAAATGTATGTGAAAATTAAGTTACAATCCTAATTTGGTCGTAAATAGCACGCTTTTTAACGTAATTTTTATGGTTTATAAAGCGGAAAAAGCCTTACGTATTGTAAGGCTTTCACAGTTTATAAATATTTATAACTAATATGTATAGAGCAACGGCTCTGAAAATCCTTCAATGTTTAAAAGTACTTCATTTAAACCGTCAACTCTCAAAGGTGATAAATCAAACTCCTCATACTTAGTAAAAAAGGCTAAACACACTTCATTATTAGTTAAGTCTAATTTTAGATAACGTTGTGGTGGCAATGATTCTGCTACATTACCAGAATCTATTAACGTCATAACCCAATTATCACTGTCACAACCACTACCCGAAATCCCTAATGTTATGCAGTCATTTTCGATAACAACCTCATTGATAGCATAACCTTCACTTTCGTTATAAGCTAAATCATCTATTATAATATCTAAACCGCAAGGTTCTATAGTTATAGTTTCATCAGTGTCACACTGCATATTTAATAGCAGTATACACATTAACATGTAGGCAAAAAGTGTATTGTTTTTCATTATACCATTTATTATATAGATGTAAAAATTACAAATAGGTTGCGTTAAAATCTTGTATTTTCCTCAATTTTAGGTAATCCGTCTTCATCATTAAACCCAATAACTTCTTTATATATAAAATACACAGGTAAATATGAAAAAGATCTCGTAACATACATACCTACAAAACACATAAAGAAACCTACGACGAATGCTAAAAACCCAGAAACAAAAATTAATCCAAAAGAAACAAACCATTTCTTGTTTCCTAAATCAAACGCCATTTTAACCATATCTGAAATAGCCATATCTGGATTGAAGGCATAAATGGTTACCAAAAAAACTAAAGGAACTGAAACATAAATAATAGGAAAGAAACATAGCATAAAGGATAATAGTAAAATACCACCAAATACCAATCCTAGTTTTATCGTTTTACCTAAATATGGTTTTTTAAAGAAATAAAAATAATCTTCACTTCCCATTTGCTCTAAATCCTTAATCTTACATATTCTATAAAATGCGGCATTAAGACCAAGTGTTATTATACTCATTCCTAAAATTAAAATGAGGTAAACAAATCCCATAGAAACAAAAAACATTGCTCCAATTTCTGGTTGCGCTGAACTATATGGATCGTAAGTACTAGAGTAAAAATCCATGAATCCAGAAAAAATTAAAGGAATATAAACAAGCATTCCTATAGGCATTGCCAAAACCATTCCGAGTAACAAAACCACCAATCCTTGAACCCAAACTTTCTTAAACAACTCAATAGATTGATTAAAAATAGTGCCGAAATCTAAATCTTTAGCACTTCCAATTCTACGTTTCATTTCAATGGTATTCATCTTTTATTATTTTAGTTAGTACTTCAAAAGAAATCTATTTTTTGCAATTATTCAAGCAAATGAGTAGACCAATGCTAAAAATAAATCATTTTTATGCATAGTTAAATTTAAACATTAACGATTTTATAACTGCCACTTTGTCACAATCTCTAAAATAATATTATCTTTGCATGCTTATTGCATTTTGCAGTATTCACTACAACTGATGGAAAAAACTATAGACGAAAATAAACAAGGTGAAACCTTAATTTTAGACAATAAAGAAGGTAATAAACGTAAACTATTTATAGAAAGTTATGGCTGCGCCATGAACTTTAGTGATAGTGAAATTGTGGCTTCTATTTTATCAGAACAAGGTTTTAATACGACACAGACGCTTGAAGAAGCTGACTTGGTTTTAGTAAACACGTGTTCAATTAGAGATAAAGCAGAACAAACCGTTAGAAAACGCTTACAACAATATAATGCAGTAAAACGTACTAACCCAAAAATGAAGGTTGGCGTTTTAGGATGTATGGCAGAACGACTAAAGACAAAGTTCTTAGAAGAAGAAAAAATTGTAGATCTAGTTGTTGGGCCAGATGCTTATAAAGACCTACCTAATTTACTTGCCGAAGTAGATGAAGGTAGAGATGCCATTAATGTTATTCTTTCAAAAGAAGAAACCTATGGCGATATTTCTCCCGTAAGACTAAACACTAATGGAATTACTGCTTTTGTTTCTATAACTCGTGGCTGTGATAACATGTGTACTTTTTGTGTTGTTCCTTTTACTAGAGGACGAGAACGAAGTAGGGATCCGCAAAGTATAATTGAAGAAGTTAACGATTTATGGTCTAAAGGCTTTAAAGAAATAACTCTTTTAGGACAAAACGTAGACAGCTACTTATGGTATGGTGGTGGTTTAAAGAAAGATTTTGTAAACGCAACTGATTTACAAAAAGCTACAGCAGTAAACTTTGCTAACCTTTTAGAATTATGTGCAAAAGCACAACCTAAGATGCGAATTCGTTTTTCTACATCTAATCCTCAAGATTTCACATTAGATGTCATTGAAACAATGGCAAAATATGATAACATCTGTAAGCATATACACTTACCTGTGCAAAGCGGAAGCGACCGTATATTAAAAGAAATGAACAGGCTTCATACGCGTGAAGAGTATTTTGAGCTTATAGATAACATAAAACGAATTATACCTGAGTGCTCTATAAGTGTCGATTTAATTGCAGGTTTCCCTACCGAGACTGAAGAAGACCACCAAGATACACTAAGCTTAATGGATTACGTAAAATATAACTTTGGCTATATGTTTACATACTCGGAACGCCCAGGAACATTGGCTGGTCGTAAAATGGAAGACGATGTGCCTGAAGCCGTTAAAAAGCGACGACTAACAGAAATAGTGAAATTAGAACGTAAATATAGTGAGCTAAACACGCGCCAAAACGTCAATAAAACTGTAGAAGTTTTAATAGAAAAAGCTTCTAAGAAATCTGATGAACAATGGTCTGGAAGAACTTCAGACAATACAGTTGCTGTATTCCCAAAAGAGCATTATCAAGTAGGAGATTTAGTAAATGTATTAATTACCGATTGTACAAGTGCAACACTAATTGGTAAAGCTGTTGGTTATTCTAAACAAAATTAATTATGGAATCTATTCAAGCCATAAAACAACGTTTTGGAATTATAGGAAATGATCCTAAGCTCAATCGTTCTATAGAAAAGGCAATTCAGGTTGCGCCTACTGATATTTCTGTATTAGTCACAGGAGAAAGTGGTGTTGGTAAAGAAAGTATTCCTAAAATAATTCATCAATTATCACACAGAAAACACGGTAAATACATAGCAGTAAACTGTGGAGCGATACCAGAAGGCACAATTGACAGTGAATTATTTGGACATGAAAAAGGTGCTTTTACAGGTGCAACATCTACACGTTCTGGTTATTTTGAAGTGGCAGATGGTGGAACCATATTTTTAGATGAAGTTGGAGAATTACCATTAACCACACAAGTACGTTTACTGCGTGTTTTAGAAAATGGAGAATTTATAAAAGTAGGTTCTTCTAAAGTTCAAAAAACTGATGTAAGAATTGTAGCTGCAACAAATGTGAATATGTTTGAAGCTATTAAGAAGGAGAAATTCAGAGAAGATTTATACTACAGACTAAGTACTGTAGAAATCAATTTACCTCCACTTAGAGACCGTAAAGACGATATTCATTTATTATTTAGAAAATTCGCTAGTGATTTTGCTTTAAAATATAAAATGCCAACTGTAAAGTTAACAGATGATGCCGTTGGTTTATTACTAAAATACCGATGGAATGGTAATATTAGACAATTACGAAATGTAGCTGAACAAGTTTCTGTACTAGAGCAAAACAGAACTATTAATGGTGTTACATTGCAAAACTATTTACCAAATACAGGCAGTAACTTACCAGCTGTTGTAAGTAGTACAAAATCCGAAAGTGATTTTAGCAGTGAACGTGAGATTTTATATAAGGTTTTATTTGACATGAAGAGTGATCTTAATGATCTTAAAAAACTGACTATGGAACTGATGAAAACAGGAACTACTAGTGATGTTCAAAAAGACAACGAACATTTAATTCAGAAAATTTATGGCGACGATAAAGAAGAAGATTTTGAAGCTTCCATTGAAGATTTAGAAGTATTATCAATTCCGGCACACACTTCGCATACAGATCAACCTGAAGAAATCTCTACTGAAAATGAAGATAAATATCATTTCGCAGAAGAAATAGAAGAAGAGGAAACCTTATCTTTACACGACAAGGAATTAGAATTGATTAAAAAATCCTTAGAAAGACATAGCGGAAAACGTAAATTAGCTGCTGCAGAGTTAGGGATTAGCGAACGAACTTTATATAGAAAAATTAAACAATTTGATCTTTAGGATAACATTAAGAAACATCCTAGCGTAAATATCGTTAACTAAAAAACCTATAGAATATAAAAGCCTTTTAAATGAATAACTTTAAATACATTTTAGTATTAGCAATTTGCCTTGTAAGTTTTGGATGCAAAGTAAATTATTCATTTACTGGTATTACCGATACGCCAGATACATTTCAAGTTAATTTCTTTCAGAATACAGCAGATCTTGTTGAGCCAGGTTTAGACCAATTATTTACGAATGCATTACAAGATTTAATCGTTAACCAAACAAGTTCTAACTTGGTAAACACTGGTGGTGAAGTTATTTACGAAGGTGAAATTACAGAATACAGAATTGCACCTATGACAGCAACGGCAGAAAATACTGCCGCTCAAAATCGTTTAACCATTAGTGTACAAGTAAGATATATCAACACTAAGGACGAAGAAAAAGATTTTGATAAGCGATTTTCATTCTTCTACGATTATGGTGCGAGTGAGCAATTAGCAGGAAGCGTTAAAGACACTGCATTCGATGAAATTTTAGAACGACTAACGCAAGATATTCTTAACGCATCATTAGCAGATTGGTAAAATATGCAGCTTGAAAATTTAACATATTTAATTCAAAAGCCAGAAGCAATTTCCGCGTCTCAAACTGACGATCTTTCTTCTGCAATAAAGGAATATCCTTATTTTCAAACATTAAGAGCGCTTTACTTAAAAGGTCTTAAACAAGCCGATAGTTACAAATACAATAATGCTTTAAAAATTACAGCAGCACATACCACTGATCGTAGTGTGCTGTTTGACTATATTACATCTGCTGAATTTAATCAAAATGAAATATCACAACAAATAAAGCAAAACATAGAGCATATAAAAAGTATCGAAGTTAATGAAGTTGATGATATTTCAATTAATAAAAGTGTAACTATTGATGATGCTTTAAAAGAACAAATAAAAGCAACAGAAGGTGTTTTAGATCCAGATTTATTTGAGGCTAAACCATTACCTCAGCCAAAAGAAGATTCTCAATCTCCAAAACTAGAAGACTCTATTATAGCTGTTGATTTCAAAAACATTACTCCAGAAAAACAACTCAACATTGGAAAACCCTTAGATTTTGATAAATCGGAAAATCATTCATTTACGGAATGGTTGAAAATCACAAGTTTTAAGCCTATCAACAGAGAAGTCACAATTGATGAACCAGCAGAGGTTACGGAGGAGATTTCAGAACAAGCGTCTACTTCACCTTTAGAAAATAAATTAGCACTAATCGACAAGTTTATAAGTGAAAACCCTAAAATAAAACCAATTACAGATAACGCTCCAAAACCAAAGTTAGTAAACAATGACGACGTTATTTCAGACAGTTTAATGACTGAAACTTTGGCAAGAATTTATTTAGAGCAGAAAAACTATAATAAGGCAATTCAGTCTTACAAAATTTTAAGTTTGAAATATCCAGAAAAAAGTAGTTTCTTTGCACACCAAATAAAATTGGTAAAAGAATTAAAAGATAATAATACAAAATAAAATGAGTGCATTTACAATATTTTTAGTACTAATCGTAATCGTTGCCTTTTTACTAGTCGTAGTAATTATGGTACAAAACCCTAAAGGAGGAGGATTATCTTCTTCATTTGGTGGTGGTGGCACACAACAAATGGGTGGTGTTAAAAAAACAGGAGACTTTTTAGATAAGAGTACTTGGTTTTTAGCAACAGCTTTAATCGTATTAATTTTAGCATCTAATTTAACTATTGGTTCTGGAGGTTCTACAGAATCTAAAGCTTACGATGCAGAAGAGTCTACAGAATTACCAATGTCTACACCAGCAACAAATGATGGTGCAACAGCAGAGGGAGCAGATACGGAATAACACATACTAGTTATTTTGCAATATAGAAAGCCAACTTTTTTAAGTTGGCTTTTTTTATTCTCATAATCAAAAACTAATTCAATATGAAACTTTGTCAGTCCACCTTAATTGGCATAATTTTCGAACTACGCTAAAGCGTAAATTAATAATTAAATAATTTAAAAAACATATAACAAATGGGCTTAAACATTAAACCATTAGCAGACCGAGTTCTTGTAGAACCTAAGCAAGCTGAAACTAAAACAGCATCAGGAATTATTATTCCAGATAACGCAAAAGAGAAACCACAAGAAGGTACTGTTGTGGCAATAGGAAACGGAACAAAAGACGAACCTTTAACTGTAAAAGTTGGAGATACTGTTCTTTATGGAAAATATGGAGGAACTGAACTTAAATTAGAAGGTAAAGATTATTTAATGATGCGCGAAAGTGACATCTTGGCGATAATTTAATATCAACTCTTAATTATGTGATTTCCCACTCTTAATGCGAAATCCACAATATAAACTTAAATAAATTAGGTTCCTGCCTTCGCAGGAATGACAAAAACTAAAAAACATGGCAAAAAATATAAAATTTGATATTGAAGCACGCGATGGATTAAAGCGTGGTGTAGATGCTTTAGCAAATGCAGTAAAAGTAACATTAGGTCCTAAGGGTCGTAACGTAATTATTGGAAAATCATTTGGAGCACCTTCTGTAACTAAGGATGGTGTTTCTGTTGCAAAAGAAATTGAATTAGAAGATGAGCTTGAAAACATGGGAGCTCAAATGGTAAAAGAAGTCGCTTCTAAAACTAACGATTTAGCTGGTGATGGTACAACAACTGCAACTGTTTTAGCCCAAGCGATCGTTAAAGAAGGTCTTAAAAACGTTGCTGCTGGTGCAAACCCAATGGATTTAAAACGTGGAATTGATAAAGCTGTTGAAGCTCTCGTAAAAGATTTAGATAAACAATCTAAAAAAGTAGGTAGCGATTCTGATAAAATTAAGCAAGTTGCTGCAATTTCTGCTAACAATGACGATACTATTGGTGAATTAATCGCTAAAGCATTCGGAAAAGTTGGTAAGGAAGGCGTAATTACTGTAGAAGAAGCAAAAGGTATGGAAACATACGTTGATGTTGTAGAAGGTATGCAGTTTGACAGAGGTTATTTATCACCTTATTTTGTTACAGATTCTGATAAAATGATCGCTGATTTAGAAAATCCTTACATTTTATTATTTGATAAAAAGATTTCTAACTTACAGGAAATTCTTCCAATATTAGAACCAGTAGCGCAATCTGGTCGTCCATTATTAATCATCGCAGAAGATGTAGAAGGACAAGCATTAGCTACATTAGTAGTTAACAAATTACGTGGTGGATTAAAAATTGCTGCTGTAAAAGCACCAGGATTTGGAGACAGACGTAAAGCTATGTTAGAAGATATCGCTATCCTTACAGGTGGTGTTGTTATTTCTGAAGAAAGAGGTTTTTCTCTTGAAAATGCAGACTTAACTATGTTAGGAACTGCCGAAACTGTAACTATTGACAAAGACAACACTACAATTGTTAATGGAGAAGGTAAAGCTGCTGACATTAAAGCCAGAGTTAACCAAATCAAAGCTCAGATAGAAACAACTACTTCAGATTACGATAAAGAAAAACTGCAAGAACGTTTAGCTAAGTTAGCTGGTGGTGTTGCCGTACTATATGTTGGTGCTGCTTCTGAAGTTGAAATGAAAGAAAAGAAAGATAGAGTTGATGATGCTTTACATGCTACACGTGCTGCAGTTGAAGAAGGTATCGTAGCTGGTGGAGGCGTTGCTTTAGTAAGAGCTAAGAAAACTTTAGAAAAAATAGAAACAGATAATTTAGATGAAACAACTGGTGTACAGATTGTGAATAAAGCTATAGAAGCTCCTTTACGTACTATCGTAGAGAATGCTGGTGGTGAAGGATCTGTTGTTATCAATAAAGTTTTAGAAGGTAAAAAAGATTTTGGCTATGATGCTAAAACTGAAACTTATGTTGACATGCTTAAAGCTGGTATTATTGATCCTAAAAAAGTAACTCGTATTGCTTTAGAAAATGCAGCTTCTGTAGCAGGTATGATCTTAACTACGGAATGTGCATTGGTAGATATTAAAGAAGATGCACCAGCCATGCCAATGGGTGGAGGCGGAATGCCAGGTATGATGTAGATGGCGAATCGCCATAGATAAATCATTGACCTTGGTCAGTTATAAATTTTAAAAGCCTTTGATGAAAATCAAGGGCTTTTGTTATATATAATTTTCTTAGCTTTAGAAAACTAATTAATCTATTCTATGGCAAAGACTACAAAAGCAACTTGGAAATACACATTAAGAGAAATAGTTATTGTTATAATTGGCATTACAATAGCCTTTAGCATGAATAAATGTTCCGATAACGTAAAAGACAATAACCTAAGAGAAGAATACTTAATTAACCTAAAGAGTGATGTAGAGGCTGATAAAATTCAATTAGAGCAGAATATTAAAGCGATAACTAAAAAAATAAATATTTGTTCAAAAATTATTCCTCAATTGAATTCTGAAAATGAGCAAAACATGCAATTAATGAATAACATCTTTGCAATTTTGAAGTATGAAAATTTCAGTCCAAAAAATATAACCTACAAAACCTTAATCAACTCAGGTGATTTAAAACTTATTGAAGACTTTAAACTAAAAACAGCTATTCAACAACATTATTCTAACTATGATGAACTATCAGATGTTTATGTTAGACATACTAGTTTAATAAAAGATTACTTAGGCAATTATCTCGTTAATAATGCAGATTATGACCAGATACCTAAAGGAAATGCTCCATTTTTAGATGAAATAAAATTAAAAAACATTGTTCGTGCATTGTTAACTACATTTAGTGATAAGGTAGAAGCTACAAATCTTGGTATTAACAGCTGCGATACTTTAATTTCAGAAATTGATGCTGCTCTAAATTATATTTAAAAAAAAAGCCTGAATAAATTCAGGCTTAATTTTTTTCTATGGTTTAATACTTAATGAATTCCACATGAGTTGTATCATATCCTCTCCTCCGTCTTCAACGCCAAGATTCATATTCATAGTCATAACTATTATACCTTCATCTTTTTTTCCATGTGCCATCACTTCATAAACTTCAGTTTCTCCTTTATAAGTTAAAACGGACTTAAGAACTTTAATGGTTTCGCCAGAGGATAATTCTTTATCATAATCTTCACGTTTCAAGTTATAACCATAACTCACGCTTTCTTTTGTTACCTCATTCATCATCATTTCTTGAAGCATACTTGGATTAAACGAACCATACTTTTGAATAATTAATCCAGAGCCTCCAGCTGTCATTAACATTATTTGTTCTATATCTGATTCTATTTCTACTCGAGATACTTTGTGTTGTTTAGTATACTTAAGTTCAAAATAATCATCATCTAATAATAAAGTATCTTTTTTCTTTAAAGCAATGTTAACCAACTTACCCTTAATCTTAACATCTTCATTACCATCTAAAGCAATTTCATAGTCCTTGCCGTCAACAGTAATGACATAATCTTTTTGGGCATTAACACTGGTAGCTACAAAAAACAGAGCTATAAACAAATAATTATACTTCATATTTTAATTTTAAGTTTTTATTATTCTTTTGTTTCTTTTTTAGGTTCATGATCTTTCTTTACATCTTCGTCTCTATATCTACAACATGGATGTACAGAATTATACTGTTCTTCAGTAGCCTTTATCTCTTTGGTGTCATGACCTACAGATGCCACACTCGTAGAAATGGTTTTTAAATCGGTTTTTCGCTCATCATATATGAGTTTTAACTCGTGCGTATCTACATTCCAAACCGCTGATTTTACACCTTTAGTTCTAATTGCAGCTTTTTCTATCCGTTCTTTGCACATACCACAAACACCATCCACCTCTATACTGGCTTTAGCATTTTTATTTTGAGCAAAAACGATTGTTGTAATTAATAATGTAAAGATTAATACTATTTTTTTCATTTTGAATGTTTTTTGTAATTCCTGCGAAGGCAGGAATCTATTTATTTAATATTTCATTTTGAATTCCTGGTTTCCCAAGACTGACGATTACTTTATCCTATACCGCAGTCCAGCATAATACATACTTCCATATATTGGACCATATACAAAGTTACTATCAAAATTTGATCCAAACGGATTATCAGCACTTATCACTGGATTACTTTGTCTTACATTAGTTACATTTTCGCCTCCTAAATATACTTCAAATTTAGGAGAAAACACTTTAGTAACTTGCAAATTTAATGTTGCTATTGTTGGCGTTTTATCATCTAATTGATATTCTGCAGAACTTAAAACTGTGCTAGGAAAACGTTGCTGACTTAACCAATTATAAGTGGCATCAAATTTCCATTGAGAACCATTTTTAGTAATTTCAGTTTCATAAGAAGTATTAGCAAACAAACGATGCTCAGGTATTAATGGCTTTTCAAGCTTACCAGAGTTATAATCTGTTTTAATATCGTAATATTTATATGCGGTTCTTATATCAAAACCTTCAAAAGCATTGTAATTAAATTCAAACTGAAAACTATTAGCATAGCTCTCTCCTTCTAAATTATAAAAATTTACTTCAAAAGGATTTTCCCAATCTACAATAACTTGTTTCTGAAAATCAGTTCTGTAAAAATCAAAAGTTACATCAGCTTTTCTATCAAACAGATTAAACCCTTGTAAATAGCTCACACCATAATTCCAAGCAATTTCAGGATCTAATCCATATATTTTACCTCCTGAATTTACAATATTAATTTGCCTAGAGCTTGAAAACATATTCTGATTTTCAGCAAAAATATTAGCACTCCGCTTCCCTCTTCCTATTGAAAAACGCAAAGCCGATTTCTCCCAAGGCGTATATCGTAAATGAAAACGCGGTGTAACAAAAAATCCCAATCTATTATGCTGATCTACTCTAATACCTGCAGTCATTGTTAATTTATCTAAATTATCGTAGGCATATTCAAAAAAACCTCCAATAGAATTTTCTGTACGCTCATAAATATCTGTATTTACCAACTCATCATAATGATCGTAAGTGAAACTCAAACCGGTCTTTACTTTATGACGAGAATCTGAAATGATTGTGTTATACACCAAATTAGAATAAAAACTATTGTGCTGAATATCGTAGAGATTTAGTCCGAAATAAGAATCTTGATTATGATGACTAAAGGAGGTTTGTAAACCGAAACTTTGATAGGGAATTTCTGGATTTACATAGCCTAATTTTGCAGCCACTTCAAAACGTTCCGTATTAATTTCGCTTCCCCAGAAATTTGTAGTTCCTTTATCTGTATCTGGATTAAATTCAACTTGTCCTGCTTGTTTTTCATCATTTAAATATCTTAGATTTATAAAACTGACGAAGCCTTTTTCAAGATTAGTATATTGCCAACGATTTAATACATTAATCTGGTTGTATAGAGGCATATCTAAAAAGCCATCATCATTTACATCGTGTTTTTCTTGATGCGTATTACCATGCAAGTACAAACCTGTACTCCATTTGTCCGAAACCTCTGTATTGATATGCGTATTTAATTCTAAACGCTCACTAGATGCACCATATAGGTTAACGAATAACTTGTCATCGCTAGAAGGTTTTACAAGCTCTGCGTTTATTTGACCGGCAATACTCTCAAATCCATTGACGACACTCCCTGTCCCTTTGGTTATCTGAATACTCTCTACCCAAGTACCAGGAATAAAACTTAGTCCATATGCTTGAGACGCACCTCTAATTGTTGGTATGTTTTCTGTAGCTATTAAAATATAAGGCGAATTTAATCCCAACATTTTTATTTGCTTAGTACCAGAAACAGCATCAGCAAAGTTTACGTCAATTGACGGATTGGTTTCAAAACTTTCAGATAAGTTACAGCAAGCCGCTTTTAGCAACTCTGATTTGGTTACTGTAAACGTATTTGCCGCTTTTAAATACGATTTTCTTGTCGGTATATTCCGTGTTTTAATTTCAACAGCATCTAATTCTTCACTAGACTGAAGTATATGGTTAATATAACTGTTTTCATTTACGGTTAATGTATCTGTTTTAAAACCCACATAACTAATTACTAATTTGTTATATGAAAATTTATAGGGTAATTGAAAAGTACCATCTTCCAAAGTAACAGCTCCTATTGAGGAACCTAACCAATATACATTTGCGCCTGGCAAAGGCAAAACTTTTCCTGTACTCGATTCTGAGACAATGCCTTTTAATTGATCTTGTGCTGACAGCGCGTGCGACAAAACCATAAAAATTAATATTAAATTTATTCTCATTTGTTTGATTTATAGATATAACTAACTGCACAACATAGCGTGCATCCTTTTGTTTCTAAGGGTTATATCTAAAATCAAATAAGGAATTTCTCATCTAAGACGTGAATATCTTTAATGAGTTTGGGAGGTGAGTAATTTTTATAAGAAATAACTCGATTTGAAAAATCTTCAAAACGATTTAAATAAGAGTAGCTATATGCAAATAATACTTGCTGATGTATGACATCTAAGTCTTCAAATGAATTAATTGTAATTTCAGATAAGCCATCTAAAATATCAACTTCATCTTTACAACAGCTTTTTTTTATCGTGTCTGATTTTGCAACTTCTAAACTATCATCACAGCAATTGTCTGGTTCAGAAAAAATAGAAACATCAACTAATGTTTCTCCACAAAAGTGCTTCTCTATAGTTAATGATAATGATAAAATCAAAACCAAAAAAGATAGTGCTATAGAAAATATTTTATGTGTAATTGCAAAATTCACGTTACAAATTTACAAAATTCTTATTTATCGAAAATTGATTTATAAAACTATTAACGATTCATTCTGTAATAATAAAAAGCAGGTAATAAAAGAATTAACCCTATCGGCTGAATTAAAAATCGTCTAACATTAAAAAATAAATAGTAATCTTCTTGTTTAGGATTAATCACAAAATATAAAAACGGAATTAAAAGTAAGATATATGCGATTGCGTAAATAAGGGTTGAAAATTTAATGATACTCATATCCTTAAATATAACATATAATACACCTAATGAAATTAATGTGTTTAAGACAAACCTAATGGATGTAAATAAGACAAGTTTTGCGACTTCTCGTCTAGGACTGTCCATGTATAAGTAGTCGTTTTCAAAAAAAGTTAAATAGGGATCATAAAATAAGACGTCTTCAAAAGTTCTTATAAGGATTAAGAACATGAATAATAGTCCTACTGAAATATAAGTTACAACCTTCTGCATTAGCCGTTGCTTTTTTTAGAAAACCGATTAACCCAAATCATCCAAAGTAAAAATACAGTTCCATAAATTAACATAGGAAAAATAACATTATGTAAAATTTCTCGTCGCCAAGGATAATGATATAGACCTACTGAAAGAATTACAATTCTAATAAGATTGAAAGCATATATTATAATACTGCCAGCTAATCCATAAAATAAAGTCGTTTTAAATTTACCAGCAAACGCAATTATGAAAGACAAAAACAAAATAATAACACTAATGGCATTACAACCTTCAATAACACGCGCCACATACTTTTTATTAATTATAATTTTTAAAGAAGGCTCATTAGGATGTGGTAAAATCTCTGCCTCGTAATTTAAACTATTTAAAACCGAAGTGGTTTGCTCTGCAACTAAATGCGTTAAGTAATCTGGATAATATTTAGAACCATCAGACATATTTAAGTACACATTGTAGCCCATAGTTAGAACAGCATACACACCCAAAAAAGTGATAATAAAACGGATTACAGATTTATATTTTATTAAAAGTGCCTTCAAGTTAAAATTAATAATTTGTTGTTAAATTTATAAAAACAGTATTTCAAAATAGCGCATTTTAAATACTTTTACTAAAAGTTTTTTCCATTTATGAATTTACAAGCATTAGAACCAAAAATAGAAAGCATCATAGCTCAAGAAAATCTTAGTGTTGACGAACGTCTTTTATTAATTTGTGAAACCTTAGAAGACAACGTTACTTATTATAATTGGGTAGGTTTTTATTTTAAAAATGGAGATAAAAACGAACTAAAATTAGGTCCTTATGTTGGTGAACCAACAGACCATACCATTATTCCTTTTGGAAAAGGTATTTGCGGACAAGTTGCGGTTAGTAACGAAAATTTTGTAGTACCAGATGTTGCTGCACAAGACAACTACATAGCTTGTAGCATAACAGTTAAAGCCGAAATTGTTATTCCTATTTTTGTTAATAATGAAAATATTGGACAAATAGATATTGACTCTAACACACCTGATCCTTTTACCGATGCTGATGAAAAATTTTTAGAATTCGTTTGTAAAAAAGTGGCTTCTATTTTAAGTTAATTCCTAATAAGGAATTTTAAAATATTACATTCCTGTGCGAATAGCTTCTACAGGATCTAAGCGCGATGCAGTTAATGCAGGAATTACCCCAGAAACTAAACCAATCATTGAAGAAATAAAGAATCCTAACAGCATATTTTGAGGTGATAAGACAAATTCAAAATCATCTGTAAAACTACTCCCTATTATAGTACCTAAGTATACTAGGATTAAACCAACAATACCACCTACAACAGCAAGAATAACGGCTTCAAACAAAAATTGAAATAGTATAAACTTATTTTTAGCTCCAAGAGATTTTTGAATTCCGATTAAATTAGTGCGTTCCTTTACACTAACAAACATAATGTTAGCGATACCAAAGCCACCAACTAATAATGAAAATCCACTTATTACCCAACCAATTAAGTTTAACACACCTAACATTTCATCAATTGCACTTTGCAAGCCAGCTATTATATTAACAAAAAAGGTGTCTATCTCATTAGGCTTTAGTCCGCGTTTGTTTCTAAGTATTTGCGATACTTCTGCTTTTAAGCCGTCTATATCAACATCTTTAGCGGGTTTAATAATTACAATAGGCATATTATTAGGATTGTTATCTCCAAATTTATTTCTTACAAAATTAGCTGGTAGAAAAATAGAGACATCATTACTGTCTCCTAAGAGCCCAGAACCTTCTTTTTTAACCACACCAATTACCGTAAATTTTTGACCATAAATTCGGACTCTTTTTCCGATTGGTTCAAATTCACCAAAAAGAGATTTTGCGATTTCAGAACCAATGACCACAACTGGTCTTCCTGAGTTAGATTCTGATTCATTAAAAAACCGTCCTTTATCAAATTCTAATACTTGAATATCTGTAAACTCATGCGAAACCACTACAGTATTTACTCCACTTACTAATTCAGATTCATACCTGATATTTTCAGGTTTTACGCCGAGTTGAAATGCGACATGCTCTGCATCAGATAACGATGACTTCAAACTCTTATATTCATTAAATGTAATAGGATCAAAGGATTCGCGTTGCCAACGTGGAACTTCCGTAGGACCAAAAGACCTATTTACAACATACATGGTATTACTATCTAAAGAGCTTAGCTGCGATGTTATTGTTTTATCTAAAGAATCTACTGCTGCCAGCACAGCAATAATTGAAAAAATCCCAACAGTTACTCCCAAAAGTGATAAAAACGTTCTGAGTTTATTATTTCTAAGTGCATTAATAGCAAATGAAAAACTCTCTTTTAGTAATCGAAAATATACTAGCATGCAACCGTTGTTTTATAACATTTTAAAGATAGGACGTTTTCAACAATTTATTGTTACAAAAAACTTAAAGAAACTACATTGTGGACTAAGTTTTTCTTTGTGAATATACGTATTTTTGCCACATCTAAAACACAACACAACATTATGAGTAACAAAACCATTTCATCGGCACTAATTTCAGTTTTTAGTAAAGATGGATTAGCACCAATTGTAAAAAAATTAAACGATCTCAACGTCACAATTTATTCTACTGGAGGAACCGAAAAATTCATTAAAGATTTAGGAATCGACGTGGTACCTGTAGAAGACGTAACCTCTTACCCTTCTATACTTGGTGGTAGAGTAAAAACATTACATCCAAAAGTTTTTGGAGGCATTTTAAATCGTCAAAACCACGATGGTGATGTTGCCGAATTAAAAGAATTTGATATTCCGCAAATTGATGTTGTAATTGTGGATTTATATCCATTTGAAAAAACAGTAGCTTCTGGCGCAGGCAACCAAGATATTATTGAAAAAATTGATATTGGAGGTATTTCTTTAATTAGAGCTGCAGCTAAAAATTATGCAGATGTTACATGCGTATCCTCTGTAGATGATTATGCTGAATTTTTAGATTTATTGGAAACAAAAAATGGTGTAACTTCTGAAGAAGATAGAAAACAATTTGCTGCGAAGGCATTTAACGTTTCATCACATTATGATTCAGCTATTTTTAATTACTTCAATAAAAACCATGAAATTCCTTCTTTAAAAATTTCAGAAACAAAAGGAAAAGTACTTAGATATGGCGAAAACCCACACCAAAAAGGATTCTTCTTTGGCGATTTTGATGAGATTTTCACTAAACTACACGGAAAAGAATTAAGTTATAATAACCTTTTAGATGTTGATGCAGCTGTAAATTTAATGTTAGAATTTAAAAACGATGCACCAACATTCGCTGTTTTAAAACACAACAATGCATGTGGATTAGCACAACGCGATACAATACACCAAGCTTATGTAGATGCATTAGCTGGTGATCCGGTTTCTGCTTTTGGAGGTGTTTTAATCAGTAATTCTGAAATTGATTTAGCAACAGCAGAAGAAATTCATAAGTTATTTTGTGAAGTCGTAATTGCGCCTTCTTTCTCTCCTGAAGCTTTAGAAATTTTAAAAGGAAAGAAAAATAGAATTCTTTTAATTCTTCAAGATATTGAAATGCCAAAAACGAATGTAAGAAGTTGTTTAAATGGTGTTTTAGTTCAAGACAGAAATAACGTAACAGATACTTTAGAAGGTTTAAAATCAGTTACTAAAACTACAGCTAGCTCTAACGAACTAGATGACCTTATTTTCGCTTCAAAAATTTGTAAGCATACAAAATCTAATACCATTGTACTTGTAAAAGGAAAACAATTGTGTGCAAGTGGCACAGGACAAACAAGTAGAGTTGATGCTTTAAACCAAGCCATTCACAAAGCACAATCATTTAATTTTGATTTAAAAGGAGCTGTAATGGCCAGTGATGCATTTTTCCCTTTTCCAGATTGTGTAGAAATAGCAGATAACGCAGGTATTACAGCTGTAATTCAACCAGGTGGCTCTATTAAAGATGAGTTAAGCATTAACTATTGTAATGATAATAATGTGGCAATGGTCTTTACAGGAACACGTCATTTTAAACATTAAACTTCTTTCTACTGTACCGAAATAATTTCGGTACAGTAGAAATCTTGGTTACTAGTTTTTTAGCATTCAAAATAACTAAGAAAAAAATTCTTGCTTTAAACATCTATAAAGGTATAAATAACGTATATTTTACTACTTTTACAGATAGTCTTAATATAAAGACAGGAATAACCCAAATAATTAAGTATAGCACATGGGATTTTTTGATTTCCTAACGGAAGAAATAGCCATAGATTTAGGAACCGCAAATACATTGATTATCCACAATGACAAAGTAGTTGTAGATAATCCATCTATAGTAGCAAGAGACCGCATTAGCGGAAAAATCATAGCCGTTGGTAAAGAAGCCAACATGATGCAAGGAAAAACGCACGAAAACATTAAGACAATTCGTCCATTAAAAGATGGTGTAATTGCAGATTTCGATGCTTCTGAGCAAATGATTAGTATGTTTATTAAAAACATACCAGCTTTAAAGAAGAAATTCTTTAATCCGGCTTTGCGTATGGTTGTTTGTATTCCTTCAGGTATTACAGAAGTTGAAATGCGAGCAGTAAAAGAATCTTGTGAACGTGTTAATGGTAAGGAAGTCTATTTAATTCACGAACCAATGGCAGCAGCTATTGGTATTGGAGTAGACATTATGCAACCAAAAGGAAATATGATTGTAGATATAGGTGGTGGAACTACTGAAATTGCAGTGATTGCTCTTGGTGGCATTGTTTGTGACAAATCTGTAAAAGTAGCAGGTGATGTATTTACAAACGATATTATTTATTACATGAGAACTCAACATAACTTATATGTTGGTGATAGAACTGCAGAAAAAATTAAAATACAAATAGGCGCCGCAACTGAAGATTTAGAATTACCTCCAGAAGATATGAGCGTTCAAGGTCGTGATTTATTGACGGGAAAACCTAAGCAGGTTCAAATCTCATTCCGTGAAATTGCAAAAGCATTAGACAAATCTATTCTTAGAATTGAAGATTCTGTTATGGAAACATTATCTCAAACGCCTCCCGAATTGGCTGCAGATATTTATAATACTGGTATTTATTTAGCTGGTGGAGGATCTATGTTAAGAGGTTTAGATAAACGTTTATCACAAAAGACAGATTTACCTGTTTATATCGCTGAAGATCCATTAAGAGCCGTAGTAAGAGGTACAGGTATTGTACTTAAAAACTTACCTAAATACAAAAGCGTATTGATTAAATAAGCCATAAATAATGCAACAAATTTTCAATTTTGTTATACGAAACAAAACATTTCTGTTGTTTTTATTGCTTTTTAGTATTGCCTTAGCTCTTACCATTCAATCGCATTCTTACCACAGGAGTAAATTTATAAATTCTGCCAACTTTTTAACTGGTGGAGTTTATGGTACCATGAATTCTGTGGATCAATATTTCAATTTAAAAACAGAAAATAACACCCTTGCTGAGGAAAACAAACGATTAAGAGAACAATTACTTAATCTAAACGTGCAAACAGATTCTACTTTTATTGATAGCACAAATACAAAAGGTAAATATAAAGTGACTATTGCTGATGTATATAAAAATAGTTACGCTCTGCCAAACAATATTCTAACCATAGACAAAGGTAAAAATGACAGTATAAAAGAAGATTTTGGAGTTATAACATCAAACGGTATTATTGGCATCATTGATAACACTTCTAATAACTACGCAACTGTATTATCTATTTTAAATGCTAAAAGCAGAATAAATGCTAAGCTTAAAACATCTAATCATATCGGCTCATTAACTTGGGATAGCAAGTCGCCAAATTTTGTTCAATTAGAAGATGTATCGCAATATGCACCAGTTAAAATAGGTGACACCATAGAAACTGGTGGTCAATCCTCTATTTTCCCTAAAGGAATTGGTATTGGTAGTATTTCAAGTTTTGAAAGTGATATTAGTGGAGACACTTACACTATACAGGTTAAATTGTTTAATGACATGACTAACCTTGGAACCATATACATTTTAGAAAATCTAAATCGACCAGAAATTATTAACTTAGAAAACAGCAGCAATGAATAGTGTTCTAGGTATTAATGCTATCCGGTTTATAGTGCTACTTTTAGTACAAGTAGTGATATGTAATCAGATTAATCTTTTTGGGTATATCAATCCTTATATTTATATCATATTTATTTTCCTTTTTCCTATAAGAGATGAAAGACTGGTTTTATTATTATCTAGTTTTATACTAGGTATGTTAGTTGACTTGTTCTCAGACTCAGGAGGTGTTCATGCAGCGGCTGCAGTATCTCTAGCATATGCCAGACCAGTTCTATTGAAAAGTTCCTTTGGTATGCTTTACGAACATCAGAGTATCAAATTTAGTACTACAGACATTGGCAGCCTTATTACTTATCTTACTTTAGGTACATTAATACATCATTTAATATTATTCTCTCTCGAAATTTTTAACATTTCCAACATACTTTTAGTTCTAAAAAAGACGTTATTTTCTAGTATTTTTACAATAATACTTAGTGTATTGATTATAATTCTATTTAGCCGAAATAAGAAATGAGAAAATTATTACTTCTAGCAACTGTTTTACTTGTTGGTCTAGTTTTTATTGCGCGCTTATTTTATCTCCAAGTTTATAATAGTTCTACATATAATATTTTTGAAGACACAGCTATTAGAAAAGTTTACAATTACCCAAAAAGAGGTTATGTGTATGACAGAAATGGGAAATTACTAGTCGCCAATCAACCATCATACGATGTCATGGTGATTCCGAGAGAAGTATCTCCTTTAGACTCTTTAGAACTTGAAGAATTTTGCGGATTATTAAAAATCACGAAAGAAGAATACGCTAAAAAATTAAACAAAGCTCGAAACTATTCCCCTCGACTACCTTCACCTTTTGTACCTCAACTTTCTAAAACAGACTATGCTGTTCTTCAGGAAAAAATGAGAAAATTTGAAGGCTTCTATATTCAAAAACGATCCCTTAGATTTTATCAAACTAGCATTGGAGCTAATGTACTTGGAGATCTTGGTGAAGTTAACCGTAGAATAATTAAACGTCAACCGTATTACAAATTAGGAGATCTTATTGGAAAGCAAGGTATAGAATTATCTTACGAAGATGTTTTGCGTGGTGTAAAGGGAATAAAATTTATTCAAAAAGATAGACATAATAAAAATATTGGTCCATACAAAGATGGTATTTATGATACATTACCAAAACCAGGAAAAGATATCACTATTACCATTGATTCAGATTTACAAGCCTATGGTGAACTTCTTATGAAACATAAACGTGGCGGTATTGTTGCTATTGATCCTCAAAGTGGCGAAATATTAGCAATGGTGACTGGGCCAAGTTATAATCCAAATTTATTAGTAGGAAGAGAACGAAACAAGAATTTTAGCCGACTATTTAGAGATACCATCAACATGCCAACCTTTGATAGAGGTTTACAAGCACAGTACCCTCCAGGTTCACCTTTTAAAGTTATAAATGCTTTAATTGGCTTACAAGAAGATGTAGTAGATGTTGGCGACAAGTTCACTTGTAGAATGGGCTATTATTACGGAAGTAGACGACTCACAGGTTGCCACCATCATAGGAGCCCTGTAGATATGAATGCAGGAATTGCACAATCTTGTAATGCCTATTTTGTAAATGTTTACCGACGCATTGTAGACAAATATGATGATGCAGGTAAAGGCATGAATATTTGGTCTGATCATGCAAAAAGTTTTGGTTTAGGTAATTATCTCAACAATGATTTATCCGTAGGAAGAAAAGGAAGAATTCCTGATGGCGATTATTATGATAGACAATATGGCGATAATCGTTGGGGATCTACTTACATCGTTTCTAATGCTATTGGACAAGGCGAAGTAGAAGCAACTCCAATTCAATTAGCAAATATGGCAGCTGCGATAGGAAATCGTGGATATTACTACACGCCACACATCATTAAAAATATTGAAGGCGATACTATTCCTAAAAAGTTTAAAACACCTAACCATACCACTATTGATAAACGTCATTTTGAACCCGTTATAGAAGGTATGTTTGATGTTTATAACAAAGGAACAGCGCAATCACTACGAATTCCTGGTATTGATATCTGTGGTAAAACTGGTACAGCAGAGAATTTTATTAAAATAGATAGTGTTAAGACACAACTAACTGACCATTCAATTTTCGTCGCTTTTGCACCAAAAGATAACCCTAAAATTGCAATTGCTGTTTTTGTTGAAAACGGATATTGGGGAAGTCGATTTGCAGGACGAATGGCAAGTTTAATGATTGAAAAATACATAAAAGGTCACATTACAAGAACAGACTTAGAAAAGTGGATTTTAACGCATAGCCTAGAAAACGAATATAAAAAGCCTTATTCTGGCGAGCCTTTTAAAATTAACGGAGAAACCACGCTTCAAGTAATTGATGAATATTCTATTAATACCAATTCTGAACTTCAAAACTTGAATTATTAATGTTAAGAGAAAATCATAGAGGTTTTAAGTTCGATTGGATTATCATCATTCTTTTTTTGTTGCTGGTGGGTTTTGGGTATCTCAATATTTTATCAGCATCTCATGTTGGAGAAGTTACCAATTACTTTGACACAACCCAACTTTATGGAAAACAGCTTGTGTTTTTAGGATTAACTTTTGTTTTGGTTATCCTTATTCTATCTTTTGAAGCAAAATTTTACGAACGGTTTGCGAGTATCATCTATTTAGTCGCCATTCTGGCCTTAATTGGTCTTTTTATATTTGGTAAAGACGTTAATGGAGCGCGCTCATGGTATGGAATTGGCAGCATGACCATTCAACCTAGTGAATTCGCTAAATTCGCTACAGCACTTGCAGTAGCTAAGTATATAAGCGATTTACAGACTAATATGCAAACCATAAAAGATCAGTTGCGTGTAACAGCTATTATATTCTTTCCTGCTTTATTAATTTTACTTCAAAATGATGCAGGTAGTACCATTGTATATTTGGCATTTTTCTTTGTCTTCTACAGAGAAGGTTTGCAGCAAATCTATTTAATTATTGGACTTTCCTTAATTATTCTTGCTGTACTTGGTCTTAAATTTGGAATCTTAATTACGGCTATTATAGTCTCAATTGTCTTAATCAGTGTCTATTTTTTCAGAAAGAAAAAACGTGGTTCTATTTTACAATATATATTAGTTTTACTGATAAGTATTGCCTTTTCTTACGGTGTAAAATTGTTCTATGAACATGGTATAAAACCGCATCAACAAAACAGAATTAGTCTTTGGCTTCGATTAGAAAAAGATCCTGCTAAGCTAGAACGAATGAAAAAATCTGAAGCCTATAACCTTATTCAATCGGAACAAGCCATAAGTTCAGGAGGTTTTTCCGGAAAAGGATTTTTAGAAGGCACTAGAACAACCGGAAAGTTTGTTCCTGAACAAGAAACAGATTATATTTTTAGTACAGTAGGTGAAGAATGGGGATTTTTAGGCACTAGCTTTGTCGTTATAACATTTGTGTTTTTAATTATTAGAATTCTTTATTTGGCTGAAGCTCAAAAATCACAATTTAGTCGAGTTTATGGCTATAGCGTTGCGGCCATTCTATTTGTTCACTTTACCATTAACATTGGTATGGTAATGGGTTTAATACCAACTGTTGGTATTCCACTACCCTTTTTTAGCTATGGTGGCTCCGGACTTTGGGGTTTTACTATTCTGCTCTTTATTTTTGTGAAGCTCGATAGTAATAAGATAAATGAGTGGTAAACTGATAGAAATGGATAAACCAATTTCAAAATCTTTTATTTTAATATTATTCTGTTTAATTACTTTTGGTTATTTCTTTTTCCAATTAAATACTCATTACGAAGAAACAGAAATTAAAAATCACAAAATAGAAGTAGTTGGTAAAGTCATTAAACAATATCGAACAGCAAAACTTCATCCTAAAATTAGATATGAATACAGTTTTGAAGGAAAATCATATCAAAATACTTTATCTATAGATAGAGGTTCTAACAATAATTACGTCAATAGATATTTTAAAGTAAATATCTCAGCGAGAAAGCCAAGATACAGTATAATATTTTTAGACAAAGAAGTGATAAAATAAAAACCTACAAGATTTTAGAAAGCTTGTAGGTTGTAAATATTACTTTAAACTAGCTAAACTAGCATTTAAAGTTTCAATCTTAGCCAAAGCATCAGCTTCTTTCTTTTTCTCTGAAGCGACAACTTGTTCTGGTGCACCTGCAACAAAACGTTCATTAGATAACTTCTTTTGAACAGATTTTAAGAAACCTTCAGTATAACTTAATTCTTCGGTTAGCTTCTTAATTTCAGCTTCAACATCTATACTGCCTTCCATAGGAATAAAGTATTCATTAGATTTTACTCTATACGTTAAAGCACCTTCTACAGCTTCGGTTACATAATCGAAACTCTCCAAATTTCCTAATTTAGAAATTACAGCATCAAATGTTGTATTTACATTTTCATTATTAACAACAGAAAAACCAATGGTATCTTTAAAAGCGATATTTTTTTGCTTTCTAATGTTTCTTATTCCTGAAATGACTTCAGTTGCAAATTCAAATTCTGAGATTAAAGCCTCATTAACTGGTTTTATTTCTGGCCATTTTGAAACGATTAACGCCTCTTCTGGTGTTCTTTCACTTATAGTTTGCCAAATTTCCTCTGTGATAAATGGCATAAATGGATGAACCACCTTTAGAATATCTTCAAAAATTGCCATTACAGCATTATAGGTTTTTGAATCTATTGGTTGTTGGTAAGCTGGTTTTACAATCTCTAATAACCAAGATGCAAAATCATCATACACCAATTTATAAATAGCCATTAAAGCATCAGACAATCTGTATTTACTAAAGTGGTCTTCGATTTCAATTAATACTTTTTGAAATTTAGACTCAAACCACTCAATGGCTATTGCACTAGATTGAGGTTGTTCTATATCTGCAACATCCCACAAATTAGTTAAGTAAAATGCAGACCAAATTTTATTTCCTAAACCCTTTCCTTGTTGGCAAAGGGCTTCATCAAACATTAAATCGTTTCCGGCTGCAGAACTTAATAACAATCCTACTCTTACACCATCTGCACTATAATCTTCAATTAACTTTAAAGCATCAGGCGAATTACCTAAAGATTTAGACATTTTTCGTCTTTGCTTATCTCTAACCAAACCAGTTAGGTAAACATTTTCAAAAGGTTTTTCGTCTTTATATTCGTAGCCAGCAACAATCATACGTGCTACCCAAAAGAATAAAATATCTGGACCAGTTACCAAATCATTTGTTGGGTAATAATATTTTATTTCGTCGTTTTCAGGGTTTCTAATGCCATCAAAAACACTCATTGGCCAAAGCCAAGATGAGAACCAAGTATCTAACGCATCAGTATCTTGTTTTAAGTTACTAGTTGTTAGTTGTTGGTTGCCTGTTTTCTCTATTGCTAATTTTAACGCGTCTTCAATAGACTCAGCAACTACAAAATCTTCTTTTCCATCGCCATAGAAATACGCAGGAATCTGTTGTCCCCAAAGTAATTGACGTGAGATATTCCAATCGCGAATATTCTCCATCCAATGACGATAGGTGTTTTCAAATTTCTTTGGAAATAATTTTACATCTCCTGTTTTTAATACAGCATCTATTGCAGGTTTTGCTAAATCTTCCATTTTTAAGAACCATTGATCACTTAATCTCGGTTCTATAACTGCCTTTGTACGTTCTGATGTTCCTACTTTATTAAGGTGGTTTTCAGTTTTTACTAAAATTCCGGCTTCTTCTAATGCTTTAGCGACTGCTTTTCTTGCCACAAAACGATCTTGACCTTCAAACTGCAATCCAAAGCTATTTAAGCTTGCGTCTTCATTAAAGATATCTATAACTTCTAAATTGTGTTTATCGCCTAAAACTTTATCATTTTCATCGTGAGCAGGTGTTACTTTTAAACAACCTGTACCAAATTCAACATCTACATACTCATCTTCTATTATTGGAATAACACGTCCACAAATTGGCACAATCGCCTTCTTTCCTTTTAAATGTGTAAAACGTTCATCATTTGGATTGATACAAATAGCAGAATCTCCAAAAATAGTTTCTGGCCTTGTGGTTGCAATGGTTAATTTTTCATCACTACCTTCAATTTTATATTCCAAATAATATAATAAACCTTGTTTTTCAACATGGATTACTTCTTCATCAGACAAGGTCGTCTTGGCTTCTGGATCCCAATTTACCATGCGGTAGCCTCTATAAATTAAGCCTTTGTTATATAAATCAACAAAAACCTTAATTACAGCTTCAGACATATCGTCGTCCATTGTAAATTTTGTTCTGTCCCAATCACAAGAACAACCTAATTTCTTTAACTGCTCTAAGATTACGCCTCCATATTCTTCTGTCCATTCCCAAGCGTGCTCTAAAAATTCTTCTCTAGTTAAATCATTTTTATCAATGCCTTGAGCTTTTAATTTAGCAACAACTTTGGCTTCTGTAGCAATAGAAGCGTGATCTGTACCAGGAACCCAACATGCGTTTTTACCTAACAAACGTGCACGTCTAATTAACACATCTTGAATGGTATTATTTAACATATGTCCCATGTGCAAAATCCCTGTTACGTTTGGTGGCGGAATTACAATGGTGTAAGGTTCTCTATCATCTGGTGTAGAGTGAAAATAGTTGTGCTCCATCCAGTAGTTGTACCATTTACTTTCTACTGACAAGGCATTATATTTTGATGGAATTTCCATGTTTGGTATCGTTTTTGTAATATAACTGACAAAAGTACTTATAATTCCTATTTCGAAAAATTATTAGCGTAACAATATGGGTTGAAAAACCATAAATTCTGTTAAATGGTATGTATTACGTCTAATAAATTTTGATTGGAACTAAAAAGTAACTAGTTTTGAATAATCAATTTTAAAAATAAAATGATGAAAAATTTAATAGCAGTATTATTTGTTAGCCTTATTAGTTTTGCGACTTATGCGCAAGACGCAAAACCGAAAATAGAATTTAAGACTAATGTTATCGATTATGGCACAATAGAAAAAGGTGCTGACGGAAAAAGAACATTTGAATTTACAAACACAGGTGATGCACCACTTATTATAGAAAATGCAAAATCTACTTGCGGTTGTACAGTTCCTAGCTGGCCAAAAGAGCCAATTTTACCAGGAGAAACTGGAGAAATTATAGTAAAATATAATACTAATAATCTTAATAAAATTGCTAAAACGATTACTATAACGACTAATGCAGAACCAAAAACGGTTGCACTTAGAATTAAAGGAATGGTTGTAGAAGCAAATAAAACAAGTGTTTTAGAAAAGAAGAGTAAAAGTATTATTGAAGAATAATTAAACTCTAAAAAATTATATGAAGAGAGTTCTCATTTTGAGGACTCTTTTTTTTTGAAAAATTATCCTAATTTACATTAGATTTTTCAGAACTTAGCATCCTAAAATTCAAACCAAATGCCAAAAATTTCAAACAAGGGTATCAAAATGCCCGAATCACCTATTAGAAAATTGGTACCATATGCTGAAGAAGCGCATAAAAGTGGAAAAACAGTTTACTATCTTAATATAGGTCAACCAGATATTAAAACACCTGCCGTAGCTTTAGATGCTGTAAAAACACATTCATTAGATATTTTAGCATATTCACGTTCTGAAGGTTCTGAAGCCTATAGAGTAAAAATTGCTAATTATTACAAGCGTAACGAGATTGAAGTTTCGCATAACGATATCATAGTCACTACTGGAGGAAGTGAAGCACTATTATTTGCTTTTGGTAGTATAATGGATGAGGATGATGAAATTATAATACCAGAACCATTTTATGCAAATTACAATGGGTTCTCAACAGCATCAAGCGTAAATGTTGTACCTGTAATTTCTAAAATTGAAAACAATTTCGCCTTACCTCCTATTGAAGAATTTGAAAAATTAATCACCCCAAAAACAAAAGCTATTTTAATTTGTAACCCAGGAAATCCTACAGGTTATTTATATTCTAAAGCTGAGATTAAACAATTAGCAGCAATAGTAAAAAAGCATGATTTATTTTTAATTGCAGACGAAGTTTATAGAGAGTTTGTGTATGATGGTGTAGAACATTACTCAATACTACAAGAGCCAGGACTAGAGGCGCATGCAATCATAATTGATTCTGTTTCTAAGCGTTATAGTATGTGTGGTGCACGTATTGGATATTTAGTTTCAAAAAACAAAGAATTTATAAAGACTGCTCTAAAATTTGCGCAAGCGAGACTTAGTCCTCCTACACTAGCACAAATTGCAAGTGAGGCTGCATTAGAAACTCCACAGAGTTATTTTGACGATGTTAAGGAAGAATACGTTAAGCGTAGAAATATTTTAATTGAAGAATTAGAAAAAATTGAAGGTGTAAAAGTGGCTAAACCTAATGGTGCATTTTATTGTATCGCTGAGTTACCAGTAAAAAATTCTGATGATTTTGCTAAATGGCTCTTACAGTCTTTTCATTATAAGAACAATACAGTTATGGTAGCACCAGCAGCTGGTTTCTACTCTACGCCAGGCGTAGGTTTAAATCAAATAAGAATTGCATATGTACTTAATGAGGATAGTTTGAGAACTTCAGTTGAAATTTTAAAAGAAGCTTTAAAAGTTTATAAAGACTAATGACCATTATAAAAAATGCTTCCTTAAAATCATTCAATACATTTGGCATAGAAGCTAAAGCGCAATCGTATTGCGATATAACTTCTATTGATCAACTTACTGAAATATTAAGACAACACCATAACAATCCGTTGTTTGTTCTTGGTGGTGGTAGCAATATGTTATTAACTAAAGATATTGACGCTTTAGTGCTTCATATTAATTTAAAAGGTATTGAAGTTGTTACGACATCAGAAAAAAAAGTAATGATTAAGGCTATGGCTGGTGAAAACTGGCACAACTTTGTTCTTTGGTGTTTAGAGCACAACTTTGGCGGTATAGAAAACCTATCGTTAATACCTGGAAATATTGGCACTGCACCTATTCAAAATATTGGCGCCTATGGTGTTGAACTAAAAGATGTTTTTCATAGTTGTGAAGCTATAAATATTAAAGACCAATCTAAACGCACCTTTTTAAAGTCTGAATGTAATTTTGATTACAGAGAATCTATTTTTAAACAAGATTTAAAAGGAGAATATGTAATTACTAGCGTCAATTTAGAATTAACTACCAACAATCATCAATTGCATACAGATTATGGTGTTATTCTTAATGAGTTAGAGCGAAAGGGTGTAATTAACCCAACGATTAAAAATATTTCAGATGCTGTTATTGCCATAAGACAAAGCAAACTACCAGATCCAAAAGAGATTGGTAATAGTGGTAGTTTTTTTAAAAACCCAATTATTACTGCTAAGGAATTCGCTATAATAGAACGCAATTTCCCAGAAGTTCCTTCCTATAAAATATCTGAAGATGCTATTAAAGTTCCTGCTGGATGGCTCATAGAAAAAGCAGGCTTCAAGGGAAAACGCTTCAATGACTATGGTGTGCATAATAAACAGGCCTTAGTATTAGTTAACTATGGAAATGCTACAGGAAAAGAAATTTTTGAACTCGCATTGTTGATTAAAAAAACAGTAAAAAGACTATTTAGTATTACAATAGAAACAGAGGTCAATATTATATAATACAAAAGTCCCAATTTGGATTGGGACTTTTGAATCTAGAATAATTTTTTTTTGAATATGCTATTAATCAAACTTTTATGAAGATAAAACTATTCTAAAAATATATTGAGGGCACCTATATAAGGTGTATTTAATTATATTTACGTTTAGAAATCCAATTTGGATGTTTTAGAAACAAAAAAAACAAACTTTAACACTTTGAGTATAACACCAATAGAGAAAAAAATAATCACTTTACTTCAGAAAGGAGATAAGCGTGCATTAAATTTACTTTACGAAAACTATTCAAATAGCTTATATGGTGTTATTATAAAAATAACAATTAATGAGGAAGTAGCACAAGATGCTCTACAAGAAACCTTTATTAAAGTTTGGAAAAACGCCGGAAAATACGATCCTTCTAAGGCAAAATTATTTACTTGGCTGTTCCGTATAGCAAGAAATACAGCAATAGATAAACTAAGAAGTTTTAATAATCGTTTTCAAAAAGAAGTCCAAATTGAAACTTCTAACGTATATATCCTACCAACATCTAATTTAAACCAAGATGTAATGGACATAAAGGAACATGTTG
Organism: Winogradskyella sp. 4-2091; assembly: GCF_045765065.1. Taxonomy (NCBI): domain Bacteria; kingdom Pseudomonadati; phylum Bacteroidota; class Flavobacteriia; order Flavobacteriales; family Flavobacteriaceae; genus Winogradskyella; species Winogradskyella sp. 4-2091. The sequence goes on along the minus strand of NZ_JBJKOD010000001.1, from coordinate 291,357 downwards.
GGCGACTAGAAGAAAAATACCAAATAGTGTTAGATGCCTTGTTTTTTCAAGGGATGACACAGCAAGAAGCTAGTGACGAACTAGAAATTCCGCTTGGTACAATAAAGTCTAGATTAAAAATAGGGTTACGTGAATTAAAGAAAGTTTACGATCCCGAAAATAGTTAATCATGGAAAAAAAATTACATACTTTTTTAAACTCCAACTTACTAAATAAGTATTTAGTTGGAGATACTTCTTTGGAAGAATCTAAAGAAGTTGAACACTTTATTTCAAACTATCCTGAAGCTTCAGATGCTTATGAAAAACTTCAAGATAATTTAGAAATCATTGCAAAAGCAGGTGCTACAGAAGTGCCTCATGATATTTTAGGAGATATATTAGAGTCATTAGAAGAAACGAATGATACTAAAGTTATCAATTTAGTACAGAGCAGAAAAACGCCTTGGTATAGTATTGCAGCAAGTGCAGCTGCGGTATTATTTGCTGCGACATCATTTATGTTATATCAAAAGAACATGCAATTAAACAACGAAAACAATGTTGTTGTTGATGAAATTTATGACTTACGAAGTGATATAGAAACTAATAACTCTAAGCTAGATCAATTATCTAGAGAATTATTAAAATTAAACAATCCTGATTCTAAAAAATATTTAATTACAGGAAATGATCGTGCAAAAGACTTAAAAACGGTTGCTTATATTAATCCTATTGAAAAAACGTCAATGATTGATGTTATCTCTCTACCACAATTACCAGAAGAGCAGCACTATGAGATTTGGGCAGAAATGCAAGACAAAATGGTTAACTTAGGTATATTAGATGAGTCTGACCGTAAGTTAAAGCAAATTCCATATATGGAAGATGCACTAGCATTGAGCATAAAGATTAAATCTAAAGATGATACAATTGAAACAGATACTGAAGTTGCAGAAGTATCATTAAAAGATCAATAGAAGTTTTAATTTATAAATAACAACAAAAAGAGGCGCAATAAATATTGCGCCTCTTTTTGTTTATAATTCTTAGCACCTAATCTTTAGAAAATAAAGTTTTGTGTATTAAACCACCAGCAATTGCACCAGCAATAGGCGCAACCCAGAATAACCATACTTGAGATAAATAAGCTCCATCTGCATAAATCGCTTGACTTAAAGATCTCGCCGGATTTACAGACGTATTTGTTATTGGTATACTAATTAAATGAATTAAGACTAAAGCTAAACCAATAGCAATACCAGCAAAACCTTTAGGTGCTTTAGGATACGTACTTCCTAAAATAACCAAAAGGAAAAATGCCGTTAATACAAATTCGGCTATTAAAGCAGAAACCATATTATAACCATCTGGCGACAACTCACCATATCCATTAGCAGCAAAACCACCTACACCATCAAATCCTGATTTACCAGAAATAATTAAATACAAAACTCCAGCAGCTGCAATTGCTCCAATAACTTGAGCAATAATATAACCAGGCAAATCCTTAGCATCAAATTTTCCACCAGCCCAAAGACCTATAGAAACTGCAGGATTAAAATGTGCACCTGAAACATGACCAACAGCATAAGCCATAGTTAAAACTGTTAAACCAAAGGCTAGAGCAACGCCTACAAATCCAATACCTAATTCTGGAATTCCGGCTGCAAAAATTGCACTACCACAACCTCCAAAAACAAGCCAAAAAGTTCCAAAGAACTCTGCAAATAATTTTTTCATAATTGATAAATTAATTAGTTAGTAAAAAATGATTAATGCTAATAAGACACTAAATCAATAAGTTAAGTCACAAAATTTAACAATAAGGATTCAAAGTAAAAGTATTATCTTTGTGCAAAATTTAGAAGAATAATGAAATTACTATTAATTACTCTTGCTTTATTAGCTCTAGGTGTAGCCGGAATTGCCATTAAATTATGGGCAAAAAAAGATGGTGAATTTGCTGGTACGTGTGCAAGTCAAAACCCAATGCTAAATAAAGAAGGGGAAGCTTGTGGTTTTTGCGGTAAAACTCCTGATCAATACCAAGATTGTAGCGAACCTCAACATTCTTAAACCTTAATGGCATTTATCACAATACTGTTTTATGCATTTATTGTAGTAGTTATAATTCAAGTAGTTTATTACGCTTGTTTTTTATTTTCTTTTGCAATAAAACGATCAGAAACTCGCTTAAAAAAACAGATTCCTATTTCTGTAATTATTTGTGCCAAAAATGAAGCTCAAAATTTAGAAAAAAACTTACCATCCGTATTAAACCAAGATTATTCTAATTTCGAAATTGTACTAGTAAATGACAGTTCTAGTGATAGCACATTAGAAATCATGGAGAATTTTGCTTCTAAAAACTCAAATATAAAAATCGTTGATGTTAAAAGTAACGAAACATTTTGGGGAAATAAAAAATACGCATTAACCTTAGGTATTAAAGCCTCATCAAATGACTTTTTAGTATTTACAGATGCAGATTGTGTACCTACTTCTAACCTCTGGCTTTCTCATATAAGTTCTCATTTTTCTAATAAAGAATCTATAGTTTTAGGTTATGGTGCCTACGCTAAAAAGAAATATTCGTTTTTAAATAAAATTATACGTTTTGAAACGGTAATGACTGCTATGCAGTATTTCTCTTATGCAAAATTAGGATTACCATATATGGGAGTTGGCAGAAACATGGCTTATAGAAAAGAATTATTTTTTAATAATCGCGGTTTTAACAACCATATAAATATTAAATCTGGTGATGATGACTTATTTATCAATGAAGTCGCAACCTCATCGAACACAGCTTTATGTTTTTCAAAAGAAAGTTTCACAGTGTCCGAAGCCAAGCCATCCTTTAAAACTTGGATAACTCAAAAAAGAAGACATATCAGTACTGCTCGTTTATATAAGGCAAAACATCAATTTCTACTAGGTGTATTTTACATAACGCAACTTATGTTTTGGATACTAGGCATTACTCTATTATTAACGGCATTTCCTTGGCAATGGACAGCAAGTTTAATTGGTCTTCGATTTATTATTCAATGGCTTTGCATAGGGTTTACAGCTAAAAAACTCGAAGAAACTGATCTTATTTTTTTAGCTCCTATTTTAGAAGTGTTTTTAATTACTTCACAATTAAGTATCTTTATTGCTAATAAGATATCGAAACCGAAACATTGGAAATAAAAGAAGCCATTACTAAAGCCAAAAATAAAGAACAAAGCGCGTTTAAATTTTTGCTAGATACGTACTGGAACGATGTTTATGCTTTTCAACTGAAACGCACATTAAATGAAAATGATGCTGAGGACATTACCATTCAAACATTTTCTAAAGCTTTTGATAAAATTGACACGTATGACGAAGCTTTCAAATTTAAAACTTGGTTAATTACCATATCTAAAAACCTTCATATTGATTTAGTTCGAAAACAGAAAAAATCTATCAAAAACACCTCAAAAGATGATGAGGAGAATTACTTTGAAATTGTAGATGATTCTCCTACACCTGAAGATAAGATCATTACAGAACAAAATTTAGCAAATTTACTTAGAGATATCAAAAAATTAAAACCTCATTATCAAGAAGTTATTAATCTTAGATATTTTCAGGAGTTAAGTTATAAGGACATTTCTGAAGAACTTAAAGAACCTATCAACAACGTAAAAGTTAAACTTTTACGCGCAAAAAAACTACTTGCTGCCATTATTGTTAAAGCATAAATTCTACACAAAAACAGAACTATAAAATGTTAAAAGTAGTATTTGTTATCCTTCACCACATTCAACTTAATTTATTATTTACTTCGTATCTTTGCTGTAAGAAATTGATATTGCATGGAAACCAAAGTCGCTTCAAATATTTTACCAGAACGTAAACCTAAATGGTTAAGAGTAAAATTACCAACAGGTAAAAAATATACTGAATTAAGATCTTTAGTTGATAAGTATAAATTAAATACGATTTGTACCTCAGGTAGCTGCCCTAATATGGGAGAATGTTGGGGAGAAGGTACAGCAACGTTTATGATTTTAGGCAATGTGTGTACACGTTCTTGTGGATTCTGTGGTGTTAAAACAGGTAGACCAGAAACGGTTGATTGGGATGAGCCAGAAAAAGTAGCGCGATCTATAAAACTTATGCAGATAAAACATGCCGTTTTAACTAGTGTAGATCGTGATGATTTAAAAGATATGGGAAGCATCATGTGGTCAGAAACTGTAAAATCAGTTAGACGAATGAATCCTGAAACGACATTAGAAACCCTTATTCCTGACTTTCAAGGCATAGAAAAACATATAGACAGAATTATTGATGTAGCACCAGAAGTTGTATCACATAATATAGAAACTGTAAGACGATTAACTCGTGAGGTTAGAATACAAGCACAGTACGATCGTAGTTTAGGTGTTTTAAAATATTTAAAAGCACAAGGGCAACGAAGAACAAAGTCTGGAATTATGCTAGGTCTTGGTGAAGAACGTGAAGAAGTTATACAGACGCTTCATGATTTAAGAGAAAACGATGTCGATGTTGTTACAATTGGCCAATATCTTCAGCCAAGTAAAAAACATCTACCTGTAAAACAATTTATTAATCCTGATCAATTTAAAGAATATGAAGAAATAGGATTAGAGTTAGGATTTAGACATGTTGAAAGTAGTGCTTTAGTGAGATCTTCTTATAAAGCGCAAAAACACATTAATTAATGATTACTATTGCCATTAATGGTTTTGGAAGGATTGGTCGCCGTGTTTTTAGACTTGCTTTAAACAATCCTAATTTAAAAATAGTTGCTATAAATGATTTAGCAGATGCTAAAACATTAAGTCATTTATTAAAATATGATAGTATTCATGGTGTTTTAAATGAAACCATTTCTCATGATGATAATCATATTATTGTTAATGGTGTTTCAATTCCTATCTATAGTGCACCGCATCCTAAAAACATAGATTGGACTAAAGTTAATCCGGAATTTGTTATAGAATCAACCGGAAAATTTAAAACAAAACAAGACCTACAATATCATATTTCTAATGGTGCTAAACGTGTTATTTTATCTGTTCCTGCGTTAGAAGATGATATTAAAACTATTGTTCTAGGTGTTAATGACCATACGATAAATGGTAATGAAACTATAATTTCTAATGCATCTTGTACTACTAACAACGCAGCACCAATGATTGCATTAATTAAAAAGCATCTTGGCATTAAGCAAGCATATATAACAACAATTCACTCCTATACAACAGATCAAAGTTTACATGATCAACCACACAAAGATTTGCGTAGAGCTAGAGCAGCAGGTCAATCTATTGTACCAACAACAACAGGAGCAGCAAAAGCGTTAACTAAAATATTTCCAGATTTATCAGATGTTATTGGTGGCTGTGGTATAAGAGTACCTGTAGCAAACGGTTCTTTAACAGATATTACAATTAATGTTGAAAAGCCAACATCTATTGAACATGTGAATGAAATTTTTAAAAACGCAGCTCAAGGTCAGTTAAAACATATTTTAGAATATACAGAAGACCCTATAGTATCCATAGATATTGTAGGTAATCCGCACTCTTGCATTTTTGATTCTCAAATGACTTCAGTTATCGGAAACATGGTAAAAATAGTTGGTTGGTATGATAATGAAACAGGATATAGTTCAAGAATTTTAGACCTTTTATGCAATTTATCGGTAAAATAATAGCTTTTATCGAATAAATATTTATATTTGCCTCAAATCAATTGAGCTGAATGTCCCGTTTCAAATATTACATATTTGTATTTTTAGCATGTTTTTGTAGTCTAATCTTTGCGCAACAAGATAGCGTTGAAGATACTGACGTCTTAACGTTACAGCTTCAAAATCACTTAGCTCAGGCTAAATTAGACAATGATCGTGGTAAATACTACGATGCTCAAGACAATTTAGATAAGGCATTATTAATTGCTCAAAAAATTGACGATAAAATAAATCAAGGTAAAATTCATACCAAGATTGCCAAAGTTCAATTTCTAGTTAACAAACCAGATTTAGCTAATGGTTCTCTGCACAATGCCATTCAAATTCAACGTAAAATTGACGACTACGCTAACTTAGCTATTACCTATAACATTAAAGGTGTTATTCATAGTAATTTAGAAGAATATGAATATGCGCTACAATATTTTAATTCAGCAAAAAATTTATTCGAACAAGAAGATTTAGAGTCTTATATCTCAGATGTAACTCTTAATGAAGCAAAGATATTTATTGCTCAAAAACGTTACGAAGAAGCCAAATCGCAGTTGGTTAAAACTATAATTCTAGCGAAAAAACATAGTCAAAAGGACCGTTTAAGTAGCGCTCTTATTGAAAGTGCAAAAGTTTCAGATGCTTTAAATCAGCCAAGAATTGCTCAATCTCAAGCAGAAGAAGGCTTAGCTATTGCTAAAAAGAATGATATCTTAGAAAACATTAACGAAGCTTATGTTGTTCTTAGCGATATCCACAAAAAGAATGGCGATTATAAAAGCTCCTATAATTATATTACTAAGCATATACAACTATCTGATTCTATCTTAAATATAAAACGAGATAATTTACCACCTGGTATGTCTGGTCAAAATATTGATAAATATAAAGATGCCGAAAATGCGCAATTACAAGCTCAAATTGATGAAGTTACTCGAGAAAGTGCCTTTACTAGAATTACTACAATTTTAAGTATTGCACTAATCACAATATTGTCTTTATTAACATTATCGTTATATAAAAACAATAATATTAGGTTAAATACCAATACAATGCTTCACAAAAAGAACGATGAATTAATCGTTGCAAAAGAGAAAGCAGAGTTAGCCTCTAAAACCAAAGCAAATTTCTTATCTACGGTTACACATGAGTTACGTACACCATTGTATGCTGTCACTGGCTTAACAAATATGCTTCTAGATGAAGAACCTAAAGAACATCAAGTACCACATTTAAAATCATTAAAATTCTCGGGTGATTACCTACTAACATTTATTAATGACATCCTTCAAATAAATAAAATTGAAGCAAATAAGGTAGAGTTAGACCCAGAAAACTTTAATCTTAAACATAAATTAGAAAATGTGATTTCGGCACTTAGTAATTCTGCTAATGACCAAAACACAAAAATTCATTTCGAATATGAAAAAGGGTTGCCAGAAACCTATATTGGTGACCAACTAAAGATTTCCCAAATCTTAATTAACCTACTTGGAAATGCTATTAAATTCACAAAAGATGGAGACATCTGGGTAAAAGCATACAAAGTTGATGCAAAAGACAACATGTACAACCTTCGCTTTGAAATTGAAGATAATGGTATTGGAATTACAAAAGAAAAGCAAGGTCAAATGTTTGATAGCTTCTCTCAAGGTTCTGTTCAAATTAACAGAAAATATGGAGGAACAGGTCTAGGCCTATCTATTGTAAAAGGACTTATTCAAATTCTAAAAGGTAAAATCTATCTAAAGAGTGAGCTTGGTAAAGGCACAACATTCTTTTTTGAACTACCATTAGAATATGATAAAGATGCTGAAAAACCAAAAATAGAGGAAGTTAAAAAAGTTAATAAGATGGATAGTTTAGATTTAAGTAACGTTAAAATTCTAATTGTAGAAGACAATAAGATTAATCAAATGATTACCAAAAAGATTCTTAACAAAATGAATCTATATTGTGATGTGGTAGATAATGGCGAAGCTGCAGTAGAAAAAGTAAAAGAGGTAGAATATGATGTTGTTTTAATGGACATCCATATGCCTGGAATTAGCGGATTAGAAGCCACAAAAATCATTAGAACTTTTGATAAAGAACTAACAATTTTTGCACTTACGGCTGTAACCTTAGAAGATAAAATGCACGAATTTGGAGAAGCCGGATTTGATGACATTATTTCTAAACCATTTAAACAAGATGATTTTGAAACTAAATTGCACGCAGCCTTGTCTGGAGAAAAAATAGTCTCAAGTTACTTTAGTTAATATAATTTATAATTGAAGCATTAAATTCTGCCGAATTATCTATCTTAACTTCTATTGGCAAATAATACAATTTATCCTTTAATTCCACATATCTAGACAACCTAACAAAATCTTTCTCCGTAGTAATTATTAATGATTTTGAAGCTATTGTCTCAATATCAGACTCCTTAAAACTGTAATGATCACTAAATTCTAAGTGATTAAATTTTAAGTCTTTCTCTTTTAAAAATTCTACAAGTGGTATTGCATTTGCTATACCAGTGACAAGTGTAAATTCTGGCAATTCATCTAAGTTCAATTTGTAGTTTACGGACTTTACTACTGATGAGTAATCTACATAACTAAAAAACAATTGCTGATGATCTCTAAGCTGAATACGAGATGCAATTTCCAACTTTTTTGCTTCCGAGATATCTTTATTACATTTTGTAACAACAATTATATCTGCGCGTTTAACTCCTGATCTAGGCTCTCGCAAATTCCCTGTAGGTAAAACCCAATCCTTATAATACAAGTTATTATAAGCGGTTAACATTATATTAAAACCTGCTTTAACTTTTCTATGTTGAAAAGCATCATCTAATAAAATAACGTTGAGATCTGGTTTTAATTCCATCAGGTTTTCAATCCCATTTTGTCTATCTTCATCAACAGCAACGCTTACATCTTTAAATTTTCTAAAAAATTGAAAAGGTTCATCTCCAATAGTGTCAGCATTTGCTTTGTCATCTGCTAAAACAAATCCTTTAGTCTGTCTTTTATAACCTCTACTCAAAGTTGCAATATCCTTTTCTTCCTTCAATAGCCTTATTAAATATTCAATCATTGGTGTTTTTCCTGTTCCTCCAGTACTTAAATTTCCAACGCATATAACAGGGACGTCGTAAGATTTAGAAGAAATTCCACCAATATCAAATAACCAATTTCTTAACCATGTTATCAGATAATAAATGGGCACAATAGGAAACAATATGATACGGATAAAGTTCACGATGACTAAATTATATTATTTTTGAAACAAATATACACTTATGATTATACAAGACGTAATTAATCACTTACACAACTTAGCGCCTTTAGCTTATGCTGAAGATTTTGATAACGTTGGTCTTTTAGTTGGCGATAAAAATGAAAAAGTTTCTGGCATCCTTGTTACTCTTGACACGCTTGAAGCCGTTGTAGACGAAGCGACTGAAAACAATTGTAATCTTATAGTAAGCTTCCATCCTATCATTTTTTCGGGTTTAAAAAAATTAACAGGAAAAACTTATGTTGAGCGTGTGGTTATTAAAGCAATTCAATATAACATCGCAATTTTCTCTATTCACACAGCGTTAGACAATGCTATAAATGGCGTTAATTCAATTATTTGTAATCAATTAGAATTAATAAACAAGCAAATACTAATTCCGCAATCTGGTACAATAAAAAAATTACAAACTTATGTTCCTAAAGTAAATGCAGCAAATTTAAGATCCGCTTTATTTAAGGCTGGTGCTGGTAGTCTAGGCAACTATGAATCGTGTAGCTTCAATGTTGAAGGACAAGGCACATACTTAGGCAATGAAAATTCTAATCCTGTTATTGGAAAAAAAGGAGAATTACATACCGAAAAGGAAGTCGCGATTTCCGTTACTTTCAAAAAGCACCTAGAATCAAAAGTATTAAAAACATTATTTGAAGCACATCCTTATGAGGAAGTCGCCTATGAAATTTCAACATTAGAAAATGCCAACCAACAGATTGGTATGGGAATGGTTGGAGAACTAAAAACGGCAATGAAAACGGAAGATTGTTTAAAATATATTAAAACTAAGATGAATACGGAGTGTATTAGACATTCTAAATCATTAAATAAAACTATTAAACGCATAGCGGTTTTAGGTGGCTCAGGCAGTTTTGCTATATCAGCCGCAAAAGCCGCCAATGCTGACATTTTCATTACTGCCGACTTAAAATACCATGACTTTTTTAGTGCAGAAAATAGTATTGTATTAGCAGATATTGGACATTATGAAAGCGAACAGTTCACAAAATCGTTTTTAGTAGACTATCTCTCGAAAAAAATTACTAATTTTGCAATCATTTTATCAAAGACAAATACAAATCCGATAAAGTATTTATAATTATGGCAAAAAAAGCTGAAGTTTCTGTTGAAGAGCGATTAAGAGCACTATATGATTTACAATTAATTGACTCTAGAGTAGATGAAATAAGAAATGTCAGAGGTGAGCTTCCGTTAGAAGTTAGAGATTTAGAAGACGAAGTTGAAGGACTTAACTTAAGAATGGAAAAGCTAAATGATAGCCTTACTATTATTGACGACGAAATTAAAGGAAAGAAAAACTTAATTGAAGAAGCAAAAACTTTAATTAAAAAATACAGTGAGCAACAAAAAAATGTTAGAAATAACAGAGAGTACAACTCATTGACTAAAGAAGTTGAATTTCAAGAACTAGAAATTCAATTGGCTGAAAAGCACATTAAAGAATTTAAAGCGCAAATAGAGCAGAAAAAAGTAGTTATTTCTGACACTAAAGACCGTTTAAAAGACCGTAACGCACACTTAAAGCACAAAAAAGGTGAGCTTAACGAGATCTTAAAGGAAACTGAAAAAGAAGAAGAAGCGTTAATTAATAAGTCTTTAGATTTTCAAAAGAAAATTGATGACCGTTTAGTAAAAGCATACCTTAGAATTAGAAACAACGTTAAAAATGGTCTAGCTGTTGTTGCTATTGAGCGTGGTGCTTCTGGAGGTTCTTTCTTTACAATTCCACCACAAGTACAAGTAGAAATTGCTTCTCGTAAAAAAGTAATTACTGATGAGCACAGTGGACGTATCTTAGTTGATGCTGCTTTAGCTGAAGAAGAAAAAGTAAAAATGAATAAATTATTTACTAAGCTTAGTAAGTAATTATCATTACATATTATAAAAAAAAGCCTTTGCAACTGCAAGGGCTTTTTTTATTTAAGATAATTTTAGAATAATTGGTGTTAAGGATTTGTACCTTAAGTCGACAAAAAAAGAAAAATTATAAATATGAAAAAGTTACTTTCCGTATTAAGTCTAAGTTTAATATTTAGCTGCCATAATCAAGCACAAGTTAACCCAGAACAACAAGCCGTTATTGATGCAGAACCTGTTGAAGTTCCTCTAGAAGACGGAAAAGCAAGAGCTTATTTTGCTAGTGGTTGCTTCTGGTGTGTTGAAGCTGTTTATGAAAGTGTAAAAGGCGTTGAAGAATCTATTTCTGGTTATTCTGGTGGCTTTACTGAAAACCCAACTTACGAAGCAAGTAATACAGGTAGAACAGGCCATGCAGAAGCGGTTGAAATTATTTACGATCCAGAAGTTATTAGTTTCTCTGAATTAGTAGATGTTTATTTTGGCTCTCAAAACCCAACACAAGTTAATGGACAAGGACCAGATCATGGCTCGCAATACCGTTCAATTATTTTTTATCAAAACGATGAGCAGAAGAAAATAATAGAAGATAAAAAAGCGGCTTTAGCTAAAGAATTAGATGCTACAATTGCTGCAGAGGTTTATCCTTTTCAAAAATTTTGGGTTGGTGAAGATTACCACCAAAACTATGAAAGGCTTCACCCAAATCAAGGCTATATAAGGAATGTATCTATTCCTAGATTAAATAAATTTAAAGCTAAATTTCCGGAACTATTAAAGGAAGAAGAAAAGCATTAATTATAATTAAACCTAGCAGGTCTAGATATTTATATAAACCTAGTAGATTTTAAAATTTACTAGGTTTTCAGGTACTATTAATATAAATTGAGATTGCACAGTTTTCCCCTTTGGGGAATTAAAGGGGCTCCTTCTTAGTAGCTTTCAACTCAAAAATCATAGGAAATAATTGATTTTCCATTATATACATTCCAGACTCCGTTTTTACTAAATCCGGAAATACATCATACGGACTTTCATCATATTCATTGAGGTAATCAATTTGCAATCCGGCTTCAATCAATGCATTTACAACCTCACTTAATCCATGATTCCAGCCATATTCTTTACTTACCATTTCAGAATCTTCATTAGCATAAGTACCTTCATATTCTTCGAATATCACTTCATCTTGACTGTAATGGTATTTCATTTTTGGCTGTCCATCTATATAATCAAACATCCACGCAATGGGATGAAACTCTACCATGTAAAACGTTCCTCCTACCTTTAAACGTTCCGCAATCATTTTTGCCCAAGGTTTTAAATCTGGTAACCACCCAATAACGCCATAACTTGTAAAAACAATATCAAATGCTTCGGTAATATTCTGTGATGTATCTAAAACATTACAACACACAAACTCAGCATCTAACTTTAATTCTTCATTTAGTTGCTTTGCCAATTTTACGCCCTCATTACTTAGGTCTACACCAACACACTTGGCTCCCATTCTACTCCAACTCAAGGTGTCTTGCCCAAAGTGACACTGTAAATGTAATAGTGACTTTCCCTCAACAATACCTAAAGCCTTTAATTCGTAAGGCATTAAGGATGTTTTTCCATTTTTAAAAGCCTCCAAATTATACATTTCACTCTGTGCATGTATAGCTACTTTCTTATTCCATGTCGATTTATTTACTTCAAAATAATTAGTGTTGTCTTTCATGGTTGGTTAATTTTGCATGTAATTTATAACAACTTTTTAATATGAAGGCATTATATATAAGTTTGATTGGTCTATTCCTTGTCGTTTCTTGTAAATCTGATAAAACTGAAACACCAGTTTCTGAAAACGTAAAAGAATTAACTATTACAGAAAAAATAGCGAATGCACATGGTTTTGAAAACTGGAAAAATGTATCGGAAGTAAAATTTACTTTCCAAGTCGATAGAGACACGATTAAAGGCAAAGGAAGATCATGGACATGGTTTCCTAAAAATGATAAGGTCAAAATGACAACTAGCGAAACCAATATAAAATACCGTAGAAGCCAAATGGATAGCACGCATGTTAATACTGACCAAAAATTCATTAATGATAAATATTGGTTATTAGTACCTTTTCAATTAGTTTGGGATAGCTCAGCAAAAGTATCAGAACCGACATTTACAGTTGCACCAATAAGCAAGAAACAATTAAATATGCTTACGATAACATATCCTAACGAAGGTGGTTATACACCTGGTGATGCTTATGATATTTATTACGATAACGACTTTATGATTAGAGAATGGGTTTTTAGAAAAGGAAACTCAAAAGAACCTTCATTAACTACCACTTTTGAGAACTATAAAGTTTATAACGGCATAAAAATTGCCACAGATCACAAAATGGCTGACGGTAATTGGAACTTAAATTTTACAGATGTGAGTATTACTTTGGTAAACTAATAGTATGGCATTACATTTGCAATCTATAATGTAAGATTCGCGTTCTAAATTTTTATTTAAATACGCATAGCTTACATTTTCCGCCTTTTGGCGTCTATATATATGAAAGCACTTTTATTACTAATAGAAGTGCTTTCTCTTTTTTAAAAATCTATTATTTAATTGGCTTTCACGTTCAAATTGCTCTGAATACTAAACATAAATGTAGAGCCTACACCTTCTGCACTTATTAAAGACAAACTGCCACCAAGTAATTCTGCATAAGCTTTTGCAATAGACAAACCTATACCAGACCCATGTAATGCATTTTTATTATTGACGTCTACTTGATAAAAAGGATTAAAAATAGTGTCTTTTTTATCGTCTGGCACACCAATACCTGTATCTTCTAAAGACACGTCTAAGGTTAAACTATTCATGGATGTTCTTAAAATAATACGTTCACCTTCCGATGTGAATTTTATAGCATTTTCTATCAACTTCTTTAACAGTACAACCAACTTAGCCTCATCTGTTGATATCTCAGAATTATCCTTTAAAATATTATTTTCAAAAATAAAGAGCACACCTTTTAATTGGGCTTCTGGCAGATATTGTTCATACATTAAAGAAATGGTATCAATAATATTGAATCTAGTAATATTAAGTTTCATAACGCCTGTTTCTATTTCTGAAATATTAATTATTCCTGAGATAACATCAAGCAATTTTGAACCATTTTGTTCAATGACATCAACAAACTCTTTAAAATCCTCATCATTTTGAGTTTCATAATCTTTTAAAAGTTCGGCTGAGCCCAAAATCCCATACATTGGTGTTCTTATTTCATGACTAATATTTGCTAAAAAAGCAGATTTTAACTGATCTGATTGCTCTGCTCTTTCTTTTGCGATTATTACATTCTTATGTTTTTCTATAAGTTCTTCTTGTAATTTACTTTCTTTAATAAGCGCAGCATTAATCTTATCTATTAAAAAAGAAACCGAAAAAACAGTCATTAAAATAAAAAGTACATTATTAAGGAAAACGATGACTACAACCTCAAACACCTCATCTTCAAAAAAAGGGAAGTCAAAAAGTTGAAAATAAAAAATCACGGCTATTAAGGCATAAGCACAGCCAGTATATAATACTGAAAGTAGTCCTGCTTTCTTTCCACTATAGAGTGTTACTAAAACACTTAACATAAACAATAACAAACCACTACTACTACTTAAACCAATATACACAACAAGCGCAAATGATAATACAAATAGGTTAATAGAAAATATGTTTTTCTTAAGACTTAAGCTCATTTTATTATTAAAAAATAAAAAGCAAATGAGCAAAAAAGCGATAGAATCCGCATAGAAGACATTCCATTTATCCAAAATAATACTAAAAATAGCACTTGGAATATATGAAATCAGCCCTAAAGGTAAAATTAAGAGGAGAATTGAAATGAAAAGTCGATCTCTAAAATAAGATAATTCGTCTTGTTCATTTCCTCTAGAAAACCCACTAAACTGAATATACCATTCATAGTATGATGACCATAGTTTCTTAAGCATATAATAAATTGATTGATTACAATAAATCTAAGTAGAATTTGTTTATTAGACAATATAATTCTTACAAATTAGTCATCTAATAATTGAGGCATTTAACAATTATAAAAAAATCATATAATTATCTTATTTTTGTTACAATCCGAAAAATTTTTCAAATTGTCCAACTATAAACTAGGTCTTGATTATGCAAAACAACAAGACGAATTAGACGAATTATCTCAGTACAGAAATCAGTTTCACATTCCACAAGACAAGGATGGAAACGACCTTATTTACCTTTGTGGTAACTCACTTGGCTTACAACCAAAATCAACCAAGGCATACATCAATCAAGAATTAGAAGATTGGGCAAATCTTGGCGTTGAAGGCCATACGGATGCTAAAAACCCATGGTTACCATACCACGAATTTTTAACCGAAGCCACTGCTAAACTCGTTGGTGCAAAACCCATAGAAGTAGTTACTATGAATTCCTTAACGGCGAACCTGCATTTTATGATGGCGTCGTTTTACCAACCAACAAAAGACCGTTATAAAATTCTGATTGAAAGTGATGCTTTCCCTTCAGATAAATATGCCGTAGAATCCCAATTAAGACATCATGGCTATGATGATAAAGAAGGATTGATTCTCTGGAAACCGAGAGAAGATGAAGAATTATTACGTTACGAAGATTTAGAAAAAATTCTTGAAACTCACGGCAACGAAATCGCGCTTATTATGGTTGGAGGTGTCAATTATTACACAGGGCAGTTTTTCGATTTTAAACGTATTACAGACTTAGGACATAGTTATGGCTGTAAAGTCGGATTTGATTGTGCTCATGGTGCCGGAAACGTAGATTTAGACTTACATAATTCTGGAGCAGATTTTGCCGTTTGGTGTACTTATAAATATTTAAATTCAGGACCAGGTAGCTTATCGGGTTGCTTTGTACATGAGCGTCATGCTTATGATAAAGAACTCAACCGATTTACAGGTTGGTGGAGCCACAATAAAGACACACGTTTTAATATGCGTCACGAATTTGATGTTTTACCAGGAGCCGAAGGTTGGCAATTAAGTAATCCGCCAATATTATCCATGGCTGCCATCAAAGCGTCATTGGATATGTTTCACGAAGTCGGATTTGATAAAATCCTAAAAAAATCGAAAAAACTAACGGGTTATTTTGAGTTTCTACTGAAAGACTTAGGCGAAGATACCATCAGAATCATCACGCCAGAGCATCCAGATGAACGTGGTTGCCAACTCTCTATTCAAGTTTTAAATGCCGACAAATCCTTACACGATAAATTAACTGAAGCCGGTGTTATTAGTGATTGGCGAGAACCCGATGTTATTAGATGCGCACCAATTCCTTTATATAATTCATTTGAAGATGTGTATTTAATGGTTGAGAAGATGAAAGCACTTTTATGAACAAAATCTTTGCCCTTATAAATGATGAAAATATACTCTTAAAAATCAAGAAAAAGTCTGAGGCTAGTTTTTGGGAATATCAAATTTTAGGACTGTTATATTATTTCTTTAACTTAGGGCATGATTATTTAATTATTACTGATAAAAGAGTACTTCTAGTCATCAAAAATGATTTGATAAAAAATGTAGATTACAAACTATTTTCAAGTCTCAAATTCAATTCTAACAACAATAATTTGTATGTAATAAACCGTCAAAACAGAAAACAAATTATTAATTTAAATAGGTTTAGACCATCGTATGAAGAAATTCAAGACATAAAAAACCTTTTAAAGCATCAAAACAGTTAATTACGTTATTTGAAGTAAAATTTTCAAAATGAGTAACAAACAACAAAACATACTAATCATAGGCGCAGGACTCTGCGGAAGCCTATTAGCATTACGATTAGGACAACGCGGTTATAACGTAACCGTTTACGAAATGCGCCCAGACCTCAGAACAACAGACATTTCTGCAGGTCGCTCTATTAATTTAGCCTTCTCTAACAGAGGCAACAAAGCTATTAAACTCGTTGGTTTAGAAGATAAAGTCAATGATTTATGTATACCAATGAATGGTAGAATGCTTCACGATAAAGAAGGCAATACTTTTTTATCTAATTATAGCGGAAGAGATTACGAATATATCAATTCAATTTCTAGAGGCGATTTAAACGCTCTACTTCTCAATGAAGCCGAAAAACATGATAATGTCACTATACATTTTAACAAAAAATGTAAGTCTATAGATTTTGAAAAAACAACAGCTTTATTTCAAGATTATAACTCAAAAGACGAATTTGTAGAAGACGCAGATTGCATTATAGCAACGGATGGCGCAGGTTCAGCTTTGCGAAAAAGTTATTATTTGGGTAAGAAATTTTTATTCAGTTTCTCTCAAGACTATTTAAGTCATGGCTATAAAGAATTAACCTTCTTACCAACTGAAACTGGCGATTATAAAACCTATAAAAATGCCTTACATATTTGGCCAAGAAGCAGCTTTATGCTCATTGCTTTACCAAATTTAGATGGCAGTTTTACAGTCACATTATTTTTAAGTTTTGATGAAGGCGAATACAATTTTAACAATCTAACAACACCAGAAGCCGTAACGGAATTCTTCCAAAAAGAATTTCCAGACGCGTTAGCCATTATGCCAAACTTAGTCGATGACTTTTTTGAAAATCCAACAGCAGCCTTAGGAACGGTAAAATGTTCGCCATGGCATTATAAAGGCAATACCTTATTAATGGGAGATTCTGCACATGCCATCGTCCCTTTTTATGGACAAGGTATGAATGCATCGTTTGAAGATGTGGTTGAATTCGATAAAGTACTAGACCAAAACCTAGAGAATTGGGAAGCGATATTTAAAACGTACGAGAAAAACCGCAAGAAAGATACAGACGCTATTGCCGATTTAGCCATTGACAATTTCCATGAAATGAAAGGTCATGTGGCGAATCCTATTTTTCAAGAAAAACGAAAAATCGAAATGGCTTTAGAAAAAGAATTTCAAAATGCGTATTCCTCAAAATATAGTTTAGTTACCTTTAATGAAAACATCGGTTATAGACAAGCCATGTTAAAAGGACGCGCACAAGACAAGGCCATATTGAATATGTTAACTGATAAAGTAATTTCATCAGAAGACAATTTAAAAGATATTTTAGACAAAGTAAACGCGGAAACTGAAGCTATTTTGGAAGATGATAGGATTGCGGGATTATAAAAAAAGCCCATCCGAACCTTCCCTAAGGGAAGGAACTATTGACGCATAAAAAATATTGATTATAAATATTAACTCAATTTTTCGCTCTGATTTTTTCCCTTTCGGGAAATTAAAAGGGGCTTTTTAAACATATGGAAGTAACACCAAGAGGAGCATATCCACACGTAAAACAAGTAGGCGATTTTATATTCATTTCAGGTACGAGTTCTAGACGTGCAGACAACACCATTGCAGGTGTAGACCTGATTGACGAGATGGGAACAAAACGTCTAAACGCCTACACACAAACCCAAGAAGTTCTAAAAAACATAGAAAAAAATTTAGCAAAAGTTGGAGCAAGCCTTAAAGATGTGGTTGACGTTACGTCTTTTCTAGTCAACATGAATGATTTTGCAGATTACAACAAAGCCTATGCAGAATTCTTTGAAAAGGAAACAGGACCAACCAGAACAACTGTTGCGGTTCATCAATTACCGCATCCTGATTTAGTGGTTGAAATAAAAGTTATGGCTTATAAACCAAAATAAAGAATCATCGTTGTCATTCCGACAGAGCGTAGCGACGAGGAATCGCATAGCATTAAAAACTAATTACTATTTGAAACTATATTATACATATTTATTAATTTTTCTTTTGAGTTTATCTTGTGAAAACAGCAAGGATGAGTTGATAAACTATGACTCAAATGGATACCCAATAATTACGGAAAAATATAAACTTGATTTTTTAAAAGAGGTTTTAAAAGATTCAATAGTTCTTTCGGGTAGATACAAAAATGCATTAATTTTTAATAAAGAAATTGTTAACTCTAAAAGACTAATCAATGATAAAGTTAAAGGTACAACTCAAACTAAATCCGATATTCAAATCATTGCAATGACCTTAAATGAAAAAGACTCTTCTTTTGTGTATAATCAATATTTAGATAACGATTTTAATATAGAAAACATTCAACCTAATGGACATAAAATAATCGACTGGAAAAACATTAGGAAAAATATTTATATTGGAGATAGTTTAGTAGAAGAACAAGTATTTGTAACAAAGGATTCATTAGAAAGTATTTATCAGTATTTAAAGAAAAACAGAAGTGTCTCTATAAGTAAACCTATCTTTAATAAACCATTAAACAAAGCATATATAGAAGTAGATTTTTCCTATCTAAATGGTTCTGGGTTTCTATATGAAAAAACAAATAATAAGTGGCAATTTAAAGACTACGCAGGCGGCTGGACAAGATGAACATCAAAAACTACATAAACGGAAAATTCCAAAATCCAATTCAAGGCAACTGGATAGATAATTATAACCCATCAGATGGAGCGATTTATGGACAAATTCCTAATTCAACCAAAGATGATGTTGACGAAGCTTATAAAAGTGCGAAAGCTGCTTTTAAGCAATGGTCGCAAACCACGTTAGAGGTACGAAGCAGGATTCTAATTAAAATTTCAGAATTATTAGAAGCTAACCTTGACCGTTTTGCCGAAGCTGAAAGTAAGGACAACGGCAAACCTATAAGTTTAGCTAAAGCGGTTGACATTACAAGAGCTGCGAGTAACTTTCGTTTTTTTGGTAATGCCATTACGCAATTCGCGAGTGAAAGTCATGAATCTGTAGGTCAAAATGCCATTAACTATACCTTGCGTCAACCTATTGGTGTTGTAGGCTGTATTTCGCCATGGAACCTACCACTCTATTTATTTACCTGGAAAATCGCCCCAGTACTAGCTGCAGGAAATTGTGTGGTTGCCAAACCAAGTGAAGTCACACCAATGACGGCTTATTTACTTGGCGAAATTTGTAACGAAGCAGGTTTGCCTGAAGGTGTTTTAAATATTATTCACGGCTTAGGAACCACCACAGGACAAGCTATTATTGAGCATCCAGATATTAAAGCCATTTCCTTTACAGGAGGCACAGCAACAGGAGCACATATTGCCAAAGTCGCTGCACCAATGTTTAAAAAATTATCCTTAGAATTAGGCGGAAAAAACCCAAATATCATTTTCGCCGATTGCGATTACGACGATATGCTGAACACCACAGTACGTTCGTCCTTTGCCAATCAAGGGCAGATTTGTTTGTGTGGTAGTCGCATATTTGTTGAAGCTTCTATTTATGAAAAATTCAAGACTGACTTTGTAGAAAAAGTAAAACAACTCAAAGTCGGACATCCTTCCGAAACAGACACCAATATTGGTGCTTTAGTTTCAAAACCACATCTTGAAAAAGTAAAAGAATACATCAACATCGCAAAAACAGAAAATGGAACTGTACTTTGTGGAGGCAATGAAGTTACTGTTGCAGGATTTGAAAATGGTTATTATTTAGAACCAACCGTTATTGAAGTGCCTAATGACGACTGCAGAGTGAACCAAGAAGAAATTTTTGGGCCTGTAGTAACCATAATGCCTTTCAACACAGAAGACGAGGTTTTAGAAATGGCAAACAAAGTTAAATATGGTTTATCAGCAACTTTGTGGACCAACAATCTAAAACGCACCATGAAACTCAGCAACCAATTACAAGCAGGTATTGTTTGGGTAAACACTTGGATGATGCGCGATTTAAGGACACCTTTTGGTGGTGTAAAAGCTTCAGGTGTTGGAAGAGAAGGTGGATTTGAAGCCTTACGCTTTTTTACAGAGGCTAAGAATGTTTGTATAAAATACTAGAAGCCCATCTTCCGTCTTCCCATAAGGGAAGAAACTAGATTGGAACTCTATATATAAATTGAATAAATTTTTAAAATAATAACTCTAAACAAAACCCCTTCCCTTTGGGAAGGTTGGGATGGGCTTATGAATCTACAACTAAACAACAAATACGCACTAGTCTGCGGAAGCACCGCAGGAATAGGAAAAGCAACAGCAATGGCCTTAGCCGCTGAAGGTGTGCAAGTCACACTTGTTGCTAGAAACGAAGACAAATTAAAAACTGTACTTTCAGAATTACCTCAGCAAAGAACACACGATTATATTGTTGCTGATTTTTCGAATCCGGAAGATTTAAAAACTAAGGTTTCAGAATACATTTCAGAAAATCATGGTTTTCATATTTTGGTAAATAATACAGGTGGCCCAAAAGGAGGTCCTATTTTTTCTGCTGAAGTTGATGAATTTGAATCGGCTTTTACGCAACATTTAAAGTGCAATCATGTTCTAGTTCAAACCATTGTTCCTTTTATGAAAGAAGAAGGTTTTGGTCGTGTCATCAATGTAATTTCAACGTCTGTGAAACAGCCTTTAGATGGACTTGGCGTTAGTAACACCATTAGAGGAGCCGTTGCCAATTGGAGTAAAACTTTGGCCAATGAGCTCGGTCAATTCGGTATTACGGTAAACAATGTGTTACCAGGAGCCACTGGCACAGAACGCTTAACTCAAATTATTAAAAATAAATCGGCTAAATCAGGAAACACGGAAGAAGAAGCTGCTAATGTCATGAAAAATGCAGTACCAGTAAAACGCTTTGCGCAACCAGAAGAACTTGCCGATGCTATTACATTTTTAGCGAGTGAACGCGCAAGTTATATCAACGGAATTAATCTTCCTGTTGATGGCGGACGAACGAAATCTTTGTAACTTTATAACTTGCCATTCCTGCGCAGGTAGGAATCCAAAATAAAAACTATAATAACATAGATTCCTGCATACGCAGGAATGACAAAAAATAGTAAAATATGAGCAAACTATTCCCACCCATAAATTTTAAAGAATGGATTGAAGAAAATCGTCATTTACTTAAACCACCTGTTGGTAACAAAGTGGTTTGGAAAGATGGCGACTTTATTGTAATGGTTGTTGGTGGACCTAACGACCGTACAGATTATCATTATAATGAAACACCAGAATTTTTCTATCAAGTAGAAGGTGACATTGTTTTAAAAGTCATTGATGAAGGTGTACCAAAGGACATTCATATTAAGGAAGGTGACATCTTTTTATTGCCACCAAAAGTGCCGCATTCGCCACAACGTGGACCAAACACGGTTGGTTTAGTTATAGAATATCCAAGAGATGAAGGTGTAAAAGACAAACTGCAATGGTACTCTGAAAAAGATGCTAATTTGCTATACGAAGAGGAATTTACTTTGGATAATATAGAAACTGATATGCCTGCCATTTTTGACAGATATAATAAGACTATTAAAAAAGATTAAACTAGAAATTAAAAAGATTTCATAATAAAACCTCTCGTAATTCAACCCAAATATGAGTAAACGCAAACTAAGAATAAACGGTCACTCTCACCTTCTTCCCTATCCTGAAGAAATCCCTCAGTTCATGAAAGACAAAGGTATTTTTTGGGTAGATAAAGACCGAAAATTTATGCTTCAAAAAGATTGGAATCGACCTATCACAGATTCTAGCTTCTTTTTAGATGAAAAATTAGAATGGATGGAGCGCAATAAGCTAGACCATGCTGTGGTTTTAAATTTATCTCAGCTTTATGGTAATGGTTTAAGGGTTGAAGAAATGAAGCAAGCTTTACGTTTTCAAAATGATTTTAATGCCAAAGTGCAACATAATCATCCTAGTAAATTTACATGTGGTTTTGTGGTTCATCCTGGTTTTGTTAGAAGTGCTTGTTGGGAAATTGAGCGTTGCGTAGAAGTGTTAGGTATGCGATTATTATGTTTACCAACGCATTATATGGATTCTATAGGTACTTGGCGTTGTATTTTTGACGAAGAAAATGAACCCATTTTTGAAATGGCCAACAAATATAATTTGGCTGTAGAAATCCATCCTTACGATGGCGAAAAGTTTATAAAATTAGAAAATACATCATGGCGTTTTCACTTAATTTGGATGCTCGCACAATGTGGCGATGCGTATCACTTTTTAACTTTAAATGGTTACCAAGATAAATATCCAAACATGAGAACTTGTTTTGCTCATGGTGGACAATTGGCACAAATTAACTTAGGAAGACGTATTCAAGGGTTTGATGGACGACCAGATTTATTTGAAGGCAAAAGTCATCCTAGAAAAGCGGTAGGACATAAAAACATCTTCTTTGACACTTTAGTGCATGATACTGGAGGATTAGAGTTATTAATAAGAAATCAAGGTTCTAAACAAGTGATAATGGGACTTGATGACCCTTATCCATTAGGGGAAATGGAAAGCGAAAAACAATCTTCTTATCCAGGAAAAATAATTGACTTAGCCATTGACAGAGAGATAATTACAGAAACTGAAGGCGATGCCATTTGGGAAGATAATGTTATTCAATGGTTGTGTGGCGAGGATGAAGACGCTAAACAAAAGTTAATTACCAGAATAACATCCTAGCTTTGAAATTCAATTTTTATGTCTATATTTAAACTCTAACCAACTAAATAAATTATGAAAAAAATTGGAGGATATATGGCTTTCTTTGGCCTATTTGCTATTGTTTTAAATTTCTTTGACAGAGTACCAACTATCTTAATGTGGATTTATTCTTGGGGAGACACAGCTGCTTGGGCTATTAAAATTGGGCTTGTTGTTGTAGGTGCTGTTCTTTTCTTCATGGGAAAACCAGAAGTTGAAGAAACTGAGCTAGAATTACCGAATGAAGAGTCTGCTGAATAATATATTTTTCATTTCTTTAAAATATTTATAGATATGTATTTCTTACCAGAAAATCTAGACAACTACGTTGTTGCACATTCTGAACAAGAGCCTGATTTATTAAAACAACTCACTAGAGAAACATATCAGAAGGTTTTACAACCTATTATGCTCAGTGGACCTTATCAAGGGAGAGTGTTGAGTATGATTTCTAAATTGATACGACCAAAATCTATTTTAGAATTAGGCACGTTTACTGGCTATTCTACATTGTGTTTGGCAGAAGGCTTAGTTAGTGATGGCGAATTGCATACTATTGATATTAATGAAGAATTGGTTGACTTTCAACGTAAGTATTTTGACACATCTAATTATGGAAAACAAATCATTCAGCATACAGGAAGTGCTTTAGATATTATTCCAGAACTAGATAAAACTTTCGATTTAGTTTTTATAGATGCAGACAAACCTAACTACTCTAATTATTTTCATTTAATAATTGATAAGTTAAATTCTGGAGGTATAATTCTTTCAGATAATGTTTTATGGCACGGAAAAGTTGTAGAACCCTTAGACGAAAAAGATAAATCTACCAAAGCGGTTTTAGATTACAACACCCTTTTAAAAGAAGATAAACGGATTGAAACTGTACTGCTTCCTATTAGAGATGGTTTAACTATTAGTAGAAAAAAATAAAGGTAAAACAAAAATCCTCTTCAAAATTGAAGAGGATTTTTTATTATACATAGTATTAAACTTTATTGTACTGCTTGAAGCGCATCAATATTTCCATATCCAAAACTACTGCTCTTATAAGGATAAAGGTCTGCAGATTGTTTTAACCTGTTTAATATTTGTGTTCTACTCCAATTAGGATACTTAGACCAAATTAAAGCCGCGATACCAGCTGTAGTTGCTGTTGCTGCAGACGAACCACCTGTATAACGACGTTGACCATTATAAAAGTTTAAAACAGGAGGTGCTTTACTTGTATTATTATCTCCTTCCATTATAATTGTGAAATCTATTTTACTTCCACTATGGCAAGTTTCGCAACGTTCATAGTTACTACCATCATTTACACCTGTTACCGCTACAGTTTCACTCATTGTTGCCGGAAAAATTACACCAAAGCCATTTGTAAAACTAGTTGAAGTTCCGCCAGCTGCAAAAATCAATTTCCCTTTACCGTAAGCATATTTCACAGCGTCTTTAATATTACCTATAGACCATACATAGCCGATAGACATAGATATAATTTTCACATCACTCCGATTTCCTAATTGCGTTAAGGCTTTAGAAACTCCTTTACGCTCATGGTAATCATTAAGTAACACATCTTCTGTTGCTCTATATGCTACCAAATTAGCATTGTATGCTACACCAACTGGCATACCATCATTATTTCTAGGTGACGCCATTGTTGAACCCATTGCTGTTCCGTGTCCACATTTGTCATCTGGACCATCATAATTACTAGACCACCACCAATTAGAATCTATAAAAGTTCCATATTTCTGAACATAACGACCAGATGAATAACCATCATTAATACCTGCTGAAGTTAATAGTGATTGATATCTTGAAATACCTGTATCAATTAATCCAATTGTAACACCAGAACCAGTAGACATATTCCAAGCACTTTGAATGTTGTGTTCATTAAAATGCCAAGATACTTGTACGTTATTAGGCGTGGTTGTTGTATAATGAGCAGTACTAATATAATCTGCACTTTTATCGCAACCTGAGCTCGATTTTTGTACTGAACCTGCTACATAATGATTATACCCATTTGGCTCTAAATACCTGACATAATCACTTTTTCTAAGTGCTATGATAGTTTCTAATTTCGTTACTTCTGCATCAAAAACGGTAAGAATTTCATCTTCTTTCATTTTAAAATCATCTTTATCTACTTGTTCAGTTGACATAATAATTGAAAGTAAGTCGTTCTTTTTTTGAATTAATTCTACATCAACTTCTTCACTGTAACTCTGACCTTCATTACCATAGCCAACGGTTAATACATTCTGGCCAAGCATTAATGCGCTCCAAACAAAATGAGCTTCTTGATCATTCCAATCAAAATCTCCAGTAGATTCAATACTTTCTGTAATTCGCTGGTTTATTTGCTGAATGGTTAAAGCTTTTTCTGGAGTTTGAGATGCTTCAGTTACGGTTTCAGTCTCAACAATAGCATCTTTAGAACAAGAAACTACGGCAATCGCCAATGCGAACATTGCCAAACGGTACATTTTTTTCATTTAATATGATTTAGTTGATTAATTATATTTCCTAAATATATTAAATATATTATAAAATTTTAAAGTGAATTTTGTGATTTTGTCAAAAAACCACCTTTTAAGATAACAATAATAAAATTACTTATCTCTTTTTAATGATCCAGTGAAGTCTTCTAAATCATCTTTTACTTTATTGAGTTCCTCTTTCACATTTTTAGTTACTTCAGTATCAATAATATTACTTTCTTTGGCACTTTTGGTGATTTCATGCTTAACATCATTTGTAGCATCCTTCAATTGACGCATACCTTTACCTAAACCGCGAGCTATTTCTGGTAACTTATCTGCACCAAAAAACATAACCACAACTAGTAGTATTACCATTATTTCGGCACCTCCAATAAATAACAATGTTAAGTGATGTATCATAATGCAAATATAAAGTGAGTTTGTGAATTATACCTAGTGAAATTAAAAATAAAAAAAAGCCGATTTTAAAAAAATCGGCTTCTCTTTACATACTAAATAGTTTTAGTCTTTTACTTTGTCTTTAAACTTGTCAAATTCACTTGTCACAGCTTCTTTAGGCCACGAATTGTTACTTGTATCCACATCAGCAGTTTCTAAATCTGGATCTAAAGCTATTGAAACAATTTCTTTTTCACTTGCTATTGCTTTACTAACTTCCTTATCATTGTATCTCCAAATTTGAGCAGGATATGTTTCTTTTTCAGTTGTACCATCTGCATATGTATATTCTACAATAATTGGCATTACTAATCCACCTGGCTTATCAAAAGTAATTTGATAAAAGAATTTAGGCGTTTCCTTCATTTCTTTTTGTTCTGCAGGTGTAAAATTATCCATGATGTATTCTTTTACAGTAGGCAAATCATCAATAGCTTCTGCTTTTTTAATAGCGTCATCATAACCTTCTGCTCCTTCTTCAATAAAATACACTAAGCTATTTGGGTCTCTGTTGTAACGCTCAGCTAATTGTTTACCATTTTCATTAGGTGTTGCTGTCACAGCAAACTTCTTCACTTCTTTTATACCAATATCTGTGTAATCAGTAGTGTAGAACCAGCCTCTCCAAAACCAATCTAAATCTACAGCAGATGCATCTTCCATAGTACGGAAGAAATCTTCTGGTGTTGGGTGCTTAAACATCCAACGGTTAGCATATTCTCTAAAAGAATAATCGAACAAATCACGTCCCATTATTGTTTCTCTAAGTATATTTAATCCTGTTGCTGGCTTACTATATGCATTGTTACCAAACTGGTAAGTATTTAAACCTTTTGTCATAATTGGCGCAATGTAATCTTGATTTCCGCCCATATATCTCACAATATTTTTTGCTGGTCCACGCCTCGATGGATAAGCTTTATCACTTGGAGATAATGCTTTTGGATACCACTCTCCAAAATCTTGCTCTGCCACATACTGAACAAATGTATTTAATCCTTCATCCATCCATGTCCATTGACGTTCATCACTGTTTACAATCATTGGGAAAAAGTTATGGCCAACTTCATGTATAATAACACTGATCATTCCGTATTTTGTTCTATCTGAATAATTCCCTTCCTTATCTGGACGACCAAAGTTGTAACAAATCATTGGGTATTCCATTCCCATTGGTGCATGTACAGAAATTGCTTTGTGGTAAGGATAATCAAACGTCATACGAGAATATGACTTTAATGTACTCGCAACAGCTTTAGTTGACCATTGTTCCCATAACGGGTTTCCTTCTTTAGAATATAAAGACACTGCCATTACATCCTTCTCTCCTACTTTTACAGCCATCATATCCCATAAAAATTTACGAGATGTCGCAAAACCAAAATCACGTACCATCTGTGCAGAAAGTTTCCATGTTTTTTTCTTTTTACTTTTAGACTTTTCTGATACCTCAGCTTCATCTTGTGTTACAATCATAACAGGTTCGTCGTATGATTTTTTCGCTTTCTTAAAACGTTTCATCATATCTTTAGTAAACACGTCTTCACGGTTTACTAAGAAGCCTGTACCATCTAATATATGATCTGCAGGCACTGTAATATTTACATCAAAGTCTCCAAATGGTAATGCAAACTCATCGCGTCCCCAAAATTGAGAATTCTGCCATCCTTCTACATCGTTATATACAGCCATACGAGGATAAAACTGAGCCATTACATAGATACGATTATCATTTTCTTCAAAATACTCGTAACCAGAACGTCCACCATCCTTAACGTGATCGTTAATATTGTACCACCATTTTATCTGGAAAGAAAATTTATCGCCAGATTTTAAAACGCTAGGTAATTCTACTCGCATCATTGTACGGTTTATGGTGTGTTGTAAATCTTTTCCATTTACATCTTTAACATGTTCTATATGAAAACCACCATCAAAAGATTCTTTTAAATAAGATTTAACTGCACCTGCAGATGAAGTTGCTGGTCCAATTCCAGAAGAACGAATAAGTGGTGTTTTAGAATCTCTAGCACGCATGTTTTGATCTAATTGTACCCAAAGGTATTTTAAATCGTCAGGAGAATTATTTGTGTAAGTAATAGTTTCATCTCCATAAAGCTTAGCATTTACATCATCGATTTCAATATCCATTTTGTAATCTGCCTGTTGTTGGTAATATGCTGGTCCTGGCGCTCCAGAGCCTGTTCTAAACATATTTGGTGTCGCAAACTCATCGTAAAGTTGTTTAAACTTATTTTCGTTGGTGTGACCAGGTTGACGCTCTTGCTTTTCCTCATCTTGAGCATACATGCTGAATGTTGAGAATAACAAAGCGCATAAAAAGTACTTAGTAATTTTCATAAATAATTAGTTGTGATTAAAAGTGAAGCCTAAAATAAGAATTTAAGATGGCATACAAAGTTTTTTATTTAAAGTTTAACGCACATATTTCATTGCCAGGAACTAATAAAAAACTTTTATTTTTATTTAAGAGCTTCATCCTTAAGATATTTTGTTGCTCGTCAAACACGTCAAATAATAATGTGTTTGATACTTCTATAGAATTTATATCTTTAATATTAGGAATTTCTAGATAACAATACGTAATATCCTCTTTATATTCTTTCCCTATAAAATTGAATTTAACAGCATTGTCGTTTACCTTAATTTTGAGTTTATCTTCTAAATAACGCTTCATGTAGGTTTCTACTTTTTCAGATTCATCGTTAGAATCTAAGGTTATTGATTCATCATATCGTTTACGAATGAGCGTTTCAAAATCATTTATAAAAATCTGACTTATAATTTGAAGAGACGCTTCTTTTTCAGAGTATTCAATTTCCGTTACACTCACATAATATTCATGCGAACTTTGGTTAGATAAAAAAAGTGGAAGTATTAAAAAGGTAATTAATAATTGTAATGATTTCATAAAAATTTTTATAGTTCTTTTTGGTATCTCAAAACGTATTCCAAAATTTAATCTTCAGTTACAGATTTTCTATTTTCTTGGTACGCTAATAGTTTTGCTTGCAAAAATTCAAGTAATTTTAATTCGTTATTTGCATTGCACAAGTTTAAGAATTCTTCGTCTTCTTGACAAAATAAAAAGTACTCAATTCTAAGACTTTTTGTTAACGTATCTTTTTCAAATAAAATAGACTCATATTCTCCTTTTAGTCGCTCTGTGCAAGCTTCTCTATTATCTAATTCTACAATATTTTTTAGTTTTTTTGTTCTACCACTCACTCTGTTGAGTAATTTATGAACATTAACTCCTAATCCCGTATAAATTGGACCTCCACCATCTGCATCATGAAGTTTGCGTTCGTTTTGTGTGAGCGGTTTGCCTTTATAACCAGGAATTCCTAAATCGTAAAAATTAATCTCGGTTTCGGCATCAGAGTTTTCAACATCAGATTCTAAGCTTCCCGTCAATATTTTTCCAATTACAACTTCATTTAACTCGCTAACATTTTCAATGAGATAAACATTAAAGTGCCCTATTTCTATAATTTCGGATGTAATTATGAACTCTTTCTTTTTATACTGAACACCAGAAATCACTAAAGTGTCTGATGCTTTTGCTTCAATGATAAAACTACCATCTTCGTTAGATATAGTATATTTTGCTTGAGATTTATTTTGAATATGAAGCCCAGCAACCTCATCATTGGCAATGAGTTGACCACTTACATTATTCAGTTGAGCGTTAGTAATGCTTATTGATAAAAACGCAGTTACTATTATTAGTATTTTAATCTTCTTCACTTAACGTTTTTAAGAAAGATTTACTTAATTGAGAAATACGTTCTAGTAATTCTAATTCCTTATCATCGGCAAACAACTTTTGGTTTACACCTTCTTTTTCTACATAATCGGTAAAAGCTTCCATTTGTTCTAGAGGAATATCGAAATTGGTGTGAACATAGTTAACGCTATAATCATCTAGGGCTTGCTTAAAAGGTGTTTTATCTATTGCTTGTTTTTCTTTTTCTGATTTAAATTTAATTCTATCAAGGCCAACACCGTCTATATTAACAATTTGTTTCATTAAAAAACCTGCCACATTAATTAAATTTAGCATATTCTCCATTCTTGGATTATACTCATTAAAAGCTAAATTTTCTGCTTCAGTTTTATAATCTGCTGAAAATTCAAAGTCTTCAATATGGTCTAGTCCAAAATATATGGCATCTAAATCTACATTGTAAGTTCTTACGTTTTCGAAATCTGCATTTAAATTTCCTGTTAGACCAAAAGGCAATAAAACGACTTCATCTAATTTGTTAACTTCTTCAACCAAAATTACTGTTAATTGCCTGGATTCCATTACACTTTCAGAAATAACAACACTAAAATCCTGAAACTGTAGTGCTCCAAATTCTACTACATCATTAAGCGCAATTGCAATCTTAAACGTTCCGTTTTCGTCTGTAGTTGTTCCTTTATTAGAAGAGGTATTAAATACTGTCACTCCTTCTTTATCTTCCGAAGCCACAACAATTCTTCCATTAACAGAAATTCTACTAATTTCCTGGCTATTAATAGATAACGACAATAAGCAACACAAAAAAAGTATAATTGGTTTCATAATGTATTGGGTTAGTTTTCTAAAGTTCGGTTTTATATTTTAAAAATAACCATAATGTCCGTCAAACTTTTGTTAAATCATTTTTTTGATTTCTATTAAATTTAATTTTTCATTCCTGTTTAGAATTCATATTTTGACAAAAAAATCTAAAAATTGAAATCGATTATAATTGCAAGCACGTCAACCATTCATGGTAGTGGTTATTTAGAATATTTGTTAGACGAACTTAAAGTTCATTTTAAGTCTGCAGATGAAATATTATTTATTCCTTATGCCAGACCTGGCGGAATATCTCATGATGAGTATACTGCTATTGCTGCAAAAGCTTTTAATTCCATTGGAAAATCAGTAAAAGGCATACATGAATTTAAAAGTGCTAAAAACGCTATAGAAAAGGCAAAAGGTATTTTTGTTGGTGGTGGAAACACCTTTGTATTGGTATCTCAACTTTATAAAAATGACGTTTTATCTACGATAAAAAATGTTGTAGCTAAGGGAACACCTTATTTAGGCACGAGTGCTGGTAGTAATATTTGTGGTTTAACCATGAACACAACGAACGATATGCCAATTATGTATCCTCCAAGTTTTAAAACTTTGGGATTAGTGCCATTTAATATTAATCCACATTATTTAGACCCAATTGAAGGAAGTAAACATATGGGAGAAACTAGAGAAACTCGTATTAAAGAATTTCATGCTTTTAATACCCAACCTGTTATTGGTCTAAGAGAAGGCAGTTGGGTTAAGGTGCAAGAAAATACGTTGACGTTAGAAGGACAATTGGACGCAAGAATTTTTGAATATGGCAAAGCACCATATGAAATTAAAACAACTACTAATCTCGAATTTTTAAAATAAGATTAAAGTTTTTTCAAAAAGTGATACCCTAAAATTTCAAATCCTTCATTAAAGTAAAATTTATGTGAAGGATTATTTTGCACGTAGGTATTCAACTCAACAGAATTACACCCTTTTTCTATTACATAATTATTAATCCAAGCCATAAATTGCTTACCAAGGCCATTTCCTCTATGCTCTGGTTTGATAAAAACATGATCTAATTCTACTGATTTACCAATATAATGCCTTGTGCAAAACCACATGCCTGTAACTCCAACTAATTCATTATCTGCTGAAATCACTGCGCATTCATAGTTTTGATTTTTCATTTCATTAAATCTAGTCTTCAAAATAGCTTCACTTATTTTGAAGTCATTTAACTCATAAACCAAAGGAATTATTTGGTCTAAATTTTCATTAGAAATTATGCTAAATTGGTAATTCATATCTTAAATTAATTGAATAAAAGTATCGTAATTTAATGACAAACAAGTCGGTTTATTTTTTATTTACTTACTGAAATTGTTTCTAATCGATGACTTTAGGCTAAAAATTGTGTCAAACTTTTGTAAATTGAACCCATTAATCCATCAATTATGAGAAGAGGTAATTTAAAAGTACGTATTTTAATATTCGTAGCAATAGCTGGTTTTGCTTTCTTAAGAAAATGTAGCCAAGAAGAAGTCAATCCTTATACAGGAAAAAAACAAGCGATATCCTTATCACCACAAGAAGAGATAGCTATTGGACTACAAAGTGCGCCTGGTATGGCACAACAACATGGAGGATTACATCCCAACAACCAATACCAAGCTCTCGTAGACAATGTTGGCAACAAACTAGTTAACAGTAGCTTAGCAAAAAATACACCTTATAAATATGAATTTCATTTGTTAGCAGATGAGCAAACAATTAATGCTTTTGCATTGCCTGGTGGGCAAATCTTTATAACCTATTCATTATTTTCAAAATTAGAAAACGAAGATCAATTAGCTGGTGTTTTGGGTCATGAAATTGGTCATGTACTCGGCAAGCATTCTAACGAGCGTATCACAAATGCCAATTTTTGGAAAACATTAGCCATGGGAAGTTCTGCAATTGATATGGGAGGCGTAGCGCAACAGATTGGAAACGGTTCGTTGTTAAAAAATGGAAGAGGTGATGAATTAGAAAGTGACGAACTTGGTGTCGTTTTTATGATGGATGCAGGTTACAATCCCGAAGAAATGATAGGCGTTATGGAAATACTAAAAGCGGCAGCTGGACCAAACAGAACACCAGAGATGCAAAGTACTCATCCTGACCCTGAAAATAGAATTGAAAAAATAAGGGAAGCTATTTCTAAATATAAAAAAGCGTCCTAATTGGACGCTTTTTTTAGCAAACTAACTCAAATAATTGCCCACTCCTAGGCAGTTGTCTTTTTAAAACGCTTTAAAAACAATGCAGCCTCTTTTGCATTTGCTTTTTTAGCTAATGTTAACGCTGAATAGCCTTTATCACAAGTACTATGGATTTCAGATCCAGCTGTTATTAATACTTTTATTAAATCTACTCGATTGTATTTGGCAGCATAATGAATTGGCATCATTCCATTAGATTTGGCATTGACATCGACTCCATTTTTAATTAATTTTTTTACTTCTTCCGTGTTCCCTGTTGCAACTGCTTTACATAAAGGACTAACTTCTACGGTCTGAACAATGACGTCATTTACATTTGAAGACAAAATAACGTTTGATGCATTTAAATTGCTGATTGAAAAACCTAATGCTAAGGCTAAAACTACTACTGATTTTTTCATGATGAAAGATTTAAATTAAATGATTTGTTTTTTGATTATACTAAATAGACGATATCTATTTTTAATTGTTACACTAAAATTTATTTTATAACATTTCTTTAACGCTTTGAAAACAAATCTGTTAACACAATCACAAAACCTAATAATTAGAAAACCAACAGGTTACATCAAAATAAAAAATAGATAACTCTATAAATTTTTTAAGGATACGGAATTGTTATACTGTTGTATGTATTATCTTTGATACATAAAATATTTACACATGAATAAGAAGGTTATTTTAATGATTTTAGATGGTTGGGGTAAATCGCCAGACCCTAAAGTTTCAGCAATTGATAATGCACAAACTCCGTTTATAGATTCACTTTACACAAAATATCCTAGCGCTAGCTTAAGAACCGATGGTTTACATGTTGGTCTGCCAGAAGGGCAAATGGGAAATAGTGAAGTTGGACATATGAATTTGGGAGCAGGACGAATCGTTTACCAAGATTTAGTTAAAATTAACCTGGCCGTAGA
Organism: Winogradskyella sp. 4-2091; assembly: GCF_045765065.1. Lineage (NCBI taxonomy): Bacteria > Pseudomonadati > Bacteroidota > Flavobacteriia > Flavobacteriales > Flavobacteriaceae > Winogradskyella > Winogradskyella sp. 4-2091. The sequence continues at coordinate 257,230 of NZ_JBJKOD010000001.1, read as the reverse complement.
AAAGCAAACTTTAAGAGAAGAAAAAGTGCTTAAAGATGCTTTTGAGTATGCTAAAACAAATAATAAAGATGTTCATTTATTAGGCTTAGTTAGCAATGGTGGTGTGCACTCACATATTAATCATTTATTCGGATTATTAAACGCAACGCATGACTATGGCTTAGAAAATGTTTTTGTACATGCTTTTACAGACGGTAGAGATGTAGACCCAAAATCTGGCAAAGGATTTATTACTGATTTAGAAAGCCATATGGCTAAAACCTCAGGTAAAGTTGCTACAGTAACTGGTCGTTATTACGCTATGGATAGAGATAAACGTTGGGAGCGTGTAAAATTAGCTTACGACGGAATGGTAAATGGTGAAGGCGAAAAAACACAGAATATATCACAATCTATTCAAAACAATTATGATAATGATGTTACTGATGAATTTATAAAACCTTTAATCGCTACAGATAGCAATAATCAACCAATTACTACGATTAAAGATGATGATGTTGTGATCTTCTTCAATTTTAGAACAGATCGTGGTCGTCAGTTAACTGAAGTGCTTTCGCAAAGTGATTTTCATGAGCAAAACATGCATAAATTAAATCTTCATTATGTAACCTTAACCAATTATGATGATAATTATAAAGGCATAAATGTTGTGTTTAATAAAGATAACCTTTCTGAAACTTTAGGCGAAGTATTAGAAAAACACAATAAAAAGCAAATTAGAATAGCCGAAACGGAGAAATATCCTCACGTTACGTTCTTCTTTTCTGGTGGTCAAGAAAAACCTTTTGAAGGCGAAACAAGAATTTTAAGAAACTCTCCTAAAGTTGCAACTTATGATTTAAAACCAGAAATGAGTGCCTTTGAATTAACAGATGCTTTAGTCCCTGAACTTAAGAAAGGAGAAGTTGATTTTGTTTGTTTAAATTTTGCAAATGGAGATATGGTTGGGCATACAGGTGTTATGGAAGCAGCTATAAAAGCTTGTGAAGCTGTAGATAAGTGTGTGAAAAATGTGGTAACAACAGCATTAGATAATGATTATACTACTATTTTAATTGCGGATCATGGTAATTGTGAAACTATGATTAATCCGGACGGTTCTCCAAATACAGCACATACTACAAATCCTGTACCTATTATTTTAATTGATAAAGATTTAAAATCAATTAAAGACGGCATCTTAGGAGATGTAGCACCAACAATACTTAAACTTATTGGAATCCCTCAACCAAAAGCAATGACACAAGAAAGTCTTGTATAAAAACGTTAATGTTGTAACTTTGCCCCAACCTACAATTATTTAATAGCATGAATTTTCAAAACAGATTAATAATAGCAGTCGATTTCGATGGTACCATAGTAGACGATGCGTATCCTAAAATTGGAAAAACTCGAATTTTTGCGTTTGAAACTTTAAAGCGATTACAAGATGATGGTCACAGACTCATTTTATGGACTTATAGATGCGGTTCTAAATTAGATGAAGCTGTTGAGTTTTGTAAAGAAAACGGCATTGAATTTTATGCTGTTAATGCTAGTTTCCCTGAAGAAAAATATGACTACAGCAGAAGTAGAAAAATTCATGCTGACTTATTCATTGACGACAGAAACATTGGAGGAATTCTAGGTTGGGGAGAAGTCTACCAAATCATTACTAATGAAAAGCCAGACATTAAAATCCCAAAGAAAAAGTGGTGGCAAAGATAGAATTCTATTCACCTCTTAGTAATTCAAAATATTGTTTATCAATTGCTAATCTATGATCTGGATGCGCAATATTAGTTAATGCTTTTGCACGCTGTTTTATTGTTTTGCCATATAAATTTGCCACTCCATATTCTGTAACTACGTAATGTACATGTGCTCTTGTAGTAACAACACCTGCTCCTGCTTTTAAAATAGGAACAATTCTACTCACACCATTTTTTGTAACTGAAGGTAGTGCTATAATTGCTTTTCCGCCTTGACTTAAAGATGCTCCTCTTATAAAATCTATTTGTCCTCCAACTCCAGAATACATATTAGAACCAATTGAATCCGCACAAACCTGTCCTGTTAAATCTACTTCTATCGCAGAATTTATAGCTACCATTTTAGGGTTTTGTTTAATGTAAGCCGGATTATTGGTATAATTTGAAGCTCGCATTTCTATAAATGGATTATCGTCCACGTAATCATATAATCGCTTAGAACCCATAACAAATGTAGACAGCGCACGACCTCTATTTATCTTTTTGTAATTGCCATTAATAACATCTTTTAAAATCAAATCAATTACTCCATCCGAAAACATTTCGGTATGAAGTCCTAAATCTTTATGATTAACCAAACTTTTTAAAACTGCATTTGGTATAGAACCAATACCTAATTGTAAGGTACTTTGATCCTCAATTAAGTTAGCAACGCTATTTCCTATTTTACTTTCAATAGCATTTGGTTCAGGATTAATATGTACTGGTATAGGTTCATCTGTTTCTACAAAATAATCAATTTCAGATATGTGAATTATTCCCGCTCCATGCGTTCTAGGCATTTGCGGATTTACTTGAGCTATCACAGTTTTAGCATTATCAATAGCTGTTAATACAGCCTCAACAGCCACACCTAATGAACAATAACCATGACGATCAGGTATTGATACATGAATAAGTACAACATCTAATTCTAAAATGCGCTGCTTAAACAATCTTGGTAATTCACTTAAAAAAACTGGAGTATAAGAGCCATTGCCTGCTTTAATAGTATGCCTAACATTTTTGCCAATAAAGAACGAGTTAACATGAAAACTATCCCTTAAAACCGGGTTGGCGTAAGGCGCTTCTCCTTCCGTATGTAATTGGCATATCTCAACATTTCTCAATTCTTCACTTCGTGCAGTTAATGCCTTTATTAATGTTTGAGGTGCAGCCGCAGCAGCCTGAATATAAACTCGATCATTAGACTTTACAACTTTTAAAGCCGTTTCTGCAGTTACCGTTTTAAACATAATTTGAGATGTAATTAGATTACAAATTTATATTAGTAATCTGATATAGAAACTGCGATATATCATGTTTTGATGAATATTTTAATTATTATAATTACCTATCTTTGCCGCTCAATAGAATGAAACATGATTATAGTAAAAACTGCAGAAGAAATTGAATTAATGCGCCAAAGTGCTCTAATTGTATCTAAAACTTTAGGTATGTTAGCCAAAGAAACTAAAGAAGGTGTAACTACAAATCACTTAGATAAAATCGCTGAAGAATTCATTAGAGATCATGGTGCTTTACCGGGTTTTAAAGGCCTTTATGATTGTCCGTCTACTTTACTATGTAGTGTAAACGAAGCTGTTGTACACGGTTTACCTACAGACATTCCTTTAAAAGATGGCGATATTGTGTCTATAGATTGTGGCGCATTAATGAATGACTTTTATGGTGACCATGCCTATACTTTTGAAATAGGAAATGTTGATGAAGACACTAAAAAATTAATAAAGGTTACAAAGGAATCTTTATATGTTGGGATTGAACAGTTAAAAACTGGTAATCGTGTTGGTGATGTTGGGTATGCTATTCAACAACATTGCGAAGCTCAAGGCTATGGTGTCGTTAGAGAATTAGTTGGTCATGGATTAGGTAAAAAAATGCACGAAGATCCAGAAATGCCAAATTACGGAAAACGCGGTAGAGGAAAGAAGTTTATTGAAGGTATGGTTGTGGCTATAGAACCTATGATAAACATGGGAACTCATAAAGTAAAACAATTAAAAGACGGCTGGACGATTGTAACACAAGACGGTAAACCAAGCGTTCACTTTGAGCATGATATTGCTATTGTAAATGGTAAGCCTGAAATATTATCAACCTTTGCGTATGTGCATGAAGCTTTAGGAATCGTTACTAATGAGGAAAATCCTTTTAGACAAAAGGCGTTGGTATTATAAAATGAAATCAGTTTTTAAATTTTTTCTCAATTTTATCCCTAGACCACTTTTAATAAGGCTAAGTTACTTAATAAAACCCGTCTTAGCTTTAATATTAAAAGGTAATAAATATACAGACCCTATAGACGAAAAAAGTTTTAAATCCTTCTTACCTTACGGTTATGGCCAACAAAGACCAAACGTACTATCTCCTTCTACACTCTCTTTAGAAAGGCATCGATTATTATGGCTCTATCTAAACAATGAAACTGATTTTTTTAAGGCCAATAAAAAAGTGCTTCATTTTGCGCCAGAACAGTGTTTTTTAAAACGTTTTAAGAAACTTAAAAATTTAGACTATACAACAACTGATTTATTATCGCCAATTGCAGATGTAAAAGCTGACATTTGCGATCTTCCTTTTGAAGACAATAGCTATGATGTTATTCTATGTAACCATGTTCTAGAGCACATACAAGATGATACCAAAGCTATCCAAGAATTGTACAGAGTAATGAAACCTGGTGGTTATGGCATTTTTCAAATTCCTCAAGATTTAAATAGAGCTGAAACTTTTGAGGACGATAACATTACAGATAAAGCTGAGCGTGCTAAAATTTTTGGGCAATACGATCATGTTAGAGTTTATGGCAGAGATTATTTTGACAAATTGCGCTCTATAGGTTTTAAGGTTGAAGAAGTAGATTATACAACTCAACTATCTCAAGGAGATATTGATAAATTCAGGTTGGCAGAGGGTGAGATAATTCCTGTTGTTTTTAAATTAAATTTTTAAATATGACTCAAAATATTATTATTGCAACAGGTGCACTTTTTGGGATGTTGTCTGTTATTTTTGGTGCTTTTGGAGCACATGCTTTAAAGAAAATATTATCCACAGATCAATTGCACAGTTTTGAAGTTGGTGTAAAATATCAAATGTATCACGCCATCGTATTATTAGTATTAGGACTTAGCGCAACCAATGTAACCTCAGCAACGTATTGGTGTTTTACAATCGGTATAATACTCTTCTCTTTTAGTATTTACGGTTTAGTTTTATCTGATGCTAAAGGCAAAAAACTTCGGTTTTTAGGACCTGTAACTCCAATTGGTGGTTTGCTTTTAGTGAGTGGTTGGCTATTGATTGTTTTTGAAGCATTTTAGTGCAGCATTAATTATCTTTAAATTGTGAGTAGGATTTAAGAACTAAAAAGAGAAGCCAATATTTTGACTTCCCTTTTTATTTTATAACTTCCCTTAATTTTTACACCCTATAAAACTATTAATTTACCGTCCGTGTTTTGCCTCTAGAGCTTTGCCCTCCATTGACAATTAACTTCCCTTTATCCGTACCTTCCGCCACAAAAGCTAGGTAATAACAACTAAATTCTTGAGTTTTTCCGGGTAAAATACTCCCAATTTTCTGTGATGAATTTGTGTATTTGTAAGTAGTAGAACCTACATTTTTTATGTAGTATTTACAATTATCTACTTTAGCATCTGTACCTTCTACACGTATAAAGTTTTTCCGATCTTTACTTGCTTGTGCATTAATATTGTTTTGAAGCACTCGCTGATATTCAGGTTTTCTCTTATATTTATTATTGTAATCAGCTATCCCTTCACTATACGATTTCTCTGCATTTTCAATTTTTGCAATATCTGCTTTATCCTTTGCTGTAAGTATGTAACCATCTTGCTTTGCTTTCATTTCTTCAAGATAATCTAATACATACCTATTTAAATTCATACTTTCTGCTTTTTTACATGCAGGACTTGTACATTCGGCAGGTGCTTTATTCATTGCTGCATCTTTTAATTTACCCATTAAAGCACCAAACTTCTTTTTCTTTTTTTTCTTTTTACCATCAACCTCTGATTTTTCTGTGACATCAGCACCAACTCTTATGTATATTTCATCTATATTATTAAAGCCATATCCTTCGCTTTCTTTCCAAACATTCCCTATTTTAAAAATGTAATCACCTATAACAACAAATCCTTTTCTAGAAATTTTATCTACTAAATGAGATACATTTGGATATCCATACATTTTGCTCGATTTAGATTTTGTTACATCTAGGGTATACATACCTGCTTTATCATCTTTTGTTGCACCAACTAATTTTATACCAGAATAAACACCTTGAGTTTTTAGAATTTCTACTTTTAATTGGTATTGCTTACCTTTAATTACTTGTTTGCCATCATCATCTTTATACACGGAATAGTAACGTTGGTATACAGCCTCTTCTCCATGAGATTCTAATGTTTCAAAAAGGGATTGTTGAGAAAAACTTACTAGGGTTAAAAAAAGTGCTAGCGCTAATGTTATATTTTTTTTCATTTTATTTGTTTTTTTTAGAACCATATCACAACCAAATTACTCTAATACAAGTTGTTAAATGATTCTTGATTTTGTTTTTAATGGCTTAAGCAAATAAGCGGAATATTAAAGATCCTCTTCTATTTGGTCTATAATTTTATAAAGCGTTTTGAAGCACTTGTATTATTTTCGAACTCAATTTTAACGATATACATTCCACTTCTTAAATCAGATACATTTATATCTTTCTTATTAGTTGTAGCTAAAACTTGTTTACCTAAAACATCATAGATACCTACCGATTTAATATTAACTTGGTTTGATATAATGTTTATGATGTTAGAGGCAGGATTTGGATACAGTTTAACTTCTGTTATATTACCTTCTGCATCAGCTATTGATAATGAAGAACCAAACTCATAAGCTCCCATATCTACGGCACTTCCATAAATTCTAGCATTGCCTAATAAATCTTCGTTAAGCGTAACATATTGATTATCCCCTCCATCTATAGCTGGCGATGTTCCTTGCAATGTATAATCTCCATTTACAGAATCTGTAAACAAAGGATTTGTGTTTGAAACATTTGTAGTGCTAGAATGATTTGCGAAAT